>JARBTY010000340.1 GCA_029239935.1 Clostridia bacterium
TTTAGCTTTTCAGCACTATTCTCAGATATAAATGGGGATGGACCTATTAAATTTCTTATATGCTCTACATTTTCTATTTGACCTTCATAGGCTACTCTGGCACTATGGATAAAAGGATATTTCTTTAATAGTTCACGTCTCTTTTGAGTATTTAAAAATAGATGACTTCTTTTATCATAGATATCAAACTCCATAAAATAATGAGGCAATCGGTCATAATAAATAGTATGTTTGGCATACATCCATTCCCCATACATAATATAGCTGCTGCCCAATAGTTCATAGAGTTCTTTTTTATATTGATTCGCCCAAAGTTTTAACAGCTCGAACTGTCTTTCATCATTTTTTTCCTCCAGAAAGTATCCTCTGCTTTGCAGCAATAACTGACCAGACTCTGAAAAGCTTATCCCACTATTCGCACCATCTGTTTTTTCTTCCAGAACAACGTATTTGCCCTGAATCTGCTCAAAAGGTATTACCCTTAAGTCGCCGTCTCCTGTCTGAAGCATTGAACCACTGATATGCTTTGTTCTTGGGAACTTTATTAATTCTGTATGCATTGTTTCACTTCCTTTTCGGTGTATATCAACTGTAGTATATTATTCGTTATTATAACAGATTTTATTATTTTTTTCATACTCATTATTATGTTTAATCTGAGCCAGCTTCTCCATTTGTTGAGGAATCAGTGTTTACCCTCACTCATTCATTAATATCTCCCTAATATCCTGTTCTGTCATGATGGATAGCAAGTCCTCTTCTGACTGAATAATTTCTCCGATTAAATTTTTCTTTTTTTCTTGCAGCTGGGTTATTTTTTCTTCAATGGTTCCTTTAGCTATAAGTTTTATGACTTGTACTGTCTTTTTTTGACCCATACGGTACGCACGGTCTGCCGCCTGCTGCTCTACAGCAGGGTTCCACCACAAATCATAAAGGATGACTGTATCTGCACCAGTTAGGTTCAACCCAGTTCCTCCAGCCTTTAAAGAAATGAGAAATAAGCTCTCTTCCCCTTCATTAAATCTGCTGCATAACCCTACCCGCTCATCCGGCGGTGTTTGACCATCCAGATAAAAATAAGGTACGCCATAGTAACCAAGCTTTCGTCCAATCAGAGAAAGCATCTGCGTAAACTGGGAAAAAATCAGCACCCGCCGTCCGGCCACCCGGCATTCCTCCAAGATAGCCATCAGCTGATCAAATTTAGCAGAACCCCCTTGATAGCCCTCTACGAACAAGGCTGGATGACAGCATAATTGCCTTAGCCGGGTGAGTCCTGCTAAAATTTTAATACGGTTTTTATAAAAACTGTCTTCATTAAGATGCTTAAATGCATCTTGTTTGAGTTCTGCCAGATAAGCTGCATACAATTCTTTTTGCTCAAGACTTAGCTCCGATAATTGTATGGATTCAATCTTCTCCGGTAGTTCCTGCAGCACATCTTTTTTGAGCCTTCTCAGTATAAATGGTCGTACCCGTTTAGCCACATTTTCTCTAGTCAGCCTATCAAATTCTATTCTCCTTGGCAGCAGCTTTGGGAACACCACATGAAAGATTGACCAAAGCTCCTCCAGTCCATTTTCTATAGGGGTACCGGTCAGTGCAAAACGGTAATCCGCTCTTATTTTTTTTACTGTTTTTGCTGTTTGTGTTACAGCATTTTTAAAGGCCTGTGCTTCGTCTAAAAACAGCGTATGAAAAAACTTCCCAAGGTATATTTTAAAGTCCATGCGCAGTGATGGATAGGAGGTGATCACAACATCCACCCCCAAGAGATTTTCTAACGCAGTGTGCCTTTTTAACCTGCTTCCAGTAATAATAACTGCCCGTATTTCTGGGGCAAATTCCTCAAGTTCATTCATCCAGTTGTAGAGCAGGGCGGTGGGCACTACTATTAATACGGGTTTCTTCTCCCGCCTTACTTCTGGCAGTATCGATACAATATAGGTAATACTTTGTATTGTTTTGCCAAGTCCCATGTCATCTGCAAGGATACCCCCAAATCCATGCTTCGCGAGCATCTTTAGCCACTGAAAACCGCTCTTTTGATAGTCCCTGAGTATGGGTGCTAAGCTTTTCGGTATCTCAAAATTCAGTTCTTCTGGTCTGTGCAGCTGCTCCATGAGCCTATATAAAGCAGGCCCTTTGCTAATAAGATTTCTTTCTTCCAGTAAGTCTATCATTTGCATCCCTCTGTTCATCGGGAGTCTTATTTCTCCATCTATCTCATCACCTGAGATACCCATTTCATTGATGAACTGATTGATATTTTGAAACGCTTCCGTTTCCAGTGATAACAGTGAACCACTTGGCATCCTATAAAACTTTCGCTTTTCCTCCAAGGATAATAAAATCTTACGTATTTCTGATTCAGAAGTCCCTTGCATATCAAAGCTAAATGCAAGCCAATCCGTTTGATCCTCTATATCCACCTTGATCCTAGGGCCCACATAGCTTTTATGAATACGCACTTTAACTGCAGTGGTGGCATAAATCTCAACTACATTTTCTAATGTCGGCATCACGTGATACAAAAACTGATATTCTGTATCTTCATTCTCTATATAAAATCTGCCTTCGGTTTTGACAAACCCACTCTCCTCCATCAT
>JARBTY010000087.1 GCA_029239935.1 Clostridia bacterium
GTAGGTGACCAATACTAACGGTTCGAGGGTTTGACCTAAAAAGGTGATAAATATCACAATAAAACGGTTAAATGATAATGATTGTGTTTAGTTTTGTGAGTACAAAAACAGTAAAGTACACTGTTAACAGTGTAAAATATGATTTTTATACTGTTAAAAAATTCTTGACATGAGTCATTGAATTTGATATACTACTCATGCATTCCTCGATAGCTCAGCGGCAGAGCATTCGGCTGTTAACCGAAGGGTCGTAGGTTCGAACCCTACTCGGGGAGTTAAAATAGTAAAATACTATTAAGACTCAATTTATTTTGAGTCCAAGGCCCATTGGTCAAGCGGTCAAGACACCGCCCTTTCACGGCGGTAACAGGAGTTCGATTCTCCTATGGGTCATTAGTTTCATTTTTCTTTAGAAAATTGAAACACATCAAGTATGTAATAACTAAATATGCCGACGTGGCTCAATTTATACGAAGACCGCACTTTGGTCTGAGAGGCAGAGATTGCTATGACAAATTGGAGCTACGATAGAAAAGTGAATACGCCGACGTGGCTCAATTCTTTATCGAGACCGTACTTTGGTCGAGAGGCAGAGGTACTCTGACAATTGAGACACATCAAGTATATAATAACTAAATATGCCGACGTGGCTCAATTGGCAGAGCAGCTGACTTGTAATCAGCAGGTTATCGGTTCGAGTCCGATCGTCGGCTTTAGATGTGGACCCTTAGCTCAGTTGGTTAGAGCATCCGGCTCATAACCGGACGGTCCTGGGTTCGAGTCCCCGAGGGTCCATCTAAAAGTATTAAATGTTTGGCCCAGTGGTACAGTTGGTTAGCACGCCGCCCTGTCACGGCGGAGGTCGAGGGTTCGAGTCCCTTCTGGGTCGTTAGTGAATAAATAATCTTAATGATTAGGTCTATTCACTTAAATAAGGTCGCTTAGCTCAGCTGGGAGAGCATCTGCCTTACAAGCAGAGGGTCATAGGTTCGAGCCCTATAGCGACCATGATATGCCCGAGTGGCGGAACTGGCAGACGCACAGGACTTAAAATCCTGCGGGACTTACCTCCCGTACCGGTTCGATTCCGGTCTCGGGCATATTTTTTTGTTTTTAATCTAATAGAGTCAAAATGTGCGCATAGCTCAGCTGGATAGAGCGTCTGACTACGGATCAGAAGGCCGAGGGTTCGAATCCTTTTGCGCACGTTTCTTATGAGCTTTATATGACTTCCATATAAAGCTCATATCATGTGTGCGCATAGCTCAGCTGGATAGAGCGTCTGACTACGGATCAGAAGGCCGAGGGTTCGAATCCTTTTGCGCACGTTTTATTTTTAGTAAGTCATATAGATATGGACCCTTAGCTCAGTTGGTTAGAGCATCCGGCTCATAACCGGACGGTCCTGGGTTCGAGTCCCCGAGGGTCCATTAAAAAAAGATTGACATTAGGATAAAAATTGTATAATATAATATTAATTAAATAATGCATGTTAAAAGGGAGTAGTATAAAATATAGTGTCAACATCGCGATTTTAAAAAATCTGGTGCTATATACCCAACACAGGGTTATGAGACTTTTAATATAATCTTAAAATATATATTTTAAGGTTATATTAAAGGTCTTTTTTATTTATACTAATTCAAAAAGACATAATAGCATTTAAATAAATAGGAGGAAGTTATAATGGAACGATTTTTTAATTTATCAAGTGAAGAAACCCTATTAGCAGTAGATGCTGATAAAGAGGGGTTAAGTTCACAAAAGGCTGAAGAAAAGCTTCAAAAATATGGAGAAAATGCTTTGGCAGGAAAAAAGAGAAAAGGTGTTGTTCAGGTTTTTTTAGAACAATTTAAGGATCTGCTAGTACTTATTTTGATAGGTGCTGCTGTGATTTCTTTGTTATCAGGCAACATGGAGAGTACCATTGTCATCTTTGCAGTTATTATCCTTAATGCGCTGCTTGGAACATTTCAGCATTTTAAGGCAGCAGAATCTCTAGATAGTCTGAAAGCTTTGTCAGCGCCCACAGCGAAGGTCTTAAGAGATGGTAAAAAGGTAGAAATACCTTCCAAAAACATTGTTCCAGGAGATATCGTAGTACTAGAGGCTGGAGATTTAGTGTCAGCAGATGGACGTATTATAGAAAACTTTTCTCTTCAGATTAATGAAAGTTCTTTGACAGGGGAGTCTGAAAGTGTAGACAAAACAGGAGAAATAATCAAACTGGATGAGGTGCCATTAGGAGACCAGAAGAATATGGTTTTTTCAGGCTCACTTGTTACTTACGGCCGTGCCAATGTAGTCGTTACTGCCACAGGTATGCAGACGGAAATAGGAAAAATTGCTCATTTAATGAATGAAACGGGAGAAAAGAAAACACCCCTTCAAATAAGTTTGGATGAGTTCAGTAAAAAATTGGCAATGATTATATTAGTTATCTGTGCGCTTATATTTGCATTAAGCCTTTATAGAAATATGCCTATATTGGATTCACTTATGTTTGCAGTGGCTCTAGCAGTGGCGGCAATACCGGAAGCCTTAAGTTCTATTGTAACAATTGTTTTAGCGTTGGGTACACAAAAAATGGCTAAAGAGCATGCTATCATAAAAGAACTAAAGGCTGTAGAAAGTCTTGGCAGTGTATCTGTTATTTGTTCAGATAAGACAGGTACCCTCACACAAAATAAAATGACTGCCAGAGAGGTTTATGTAGATCAAAAGGTTACGGATAATAATGACTTGGAGCTTCATTCACTTCCTCATGATTATTTGTTAAAGGCTTGTGTATTATGTAATGATTCAGTATCTGTAGATGGCAAAGAGGTAGGTGATCCTACTGAGATTGCTTTAATTAACTTAGCACAAAAGTACCATTTAGATGAAACACAGCTGAGACAGCAAATCGTCAGAAAGGGAGAAATTCCTTTTGATTCTGATAGGAAACTGATGAGCACCCTGCACGAAATAGATGGAAAACTGATTTTGTTTACTAAAGGGGCCTGTGATGTACTCTTTAGCAGATTAAATGCTGTATGTACAAGTGAAGGAATCAAAGCCATTACACAAGAGGATTTAGACCAGGCAGAAGGTATCAATGAAGCTTTTTCAAAAGAAGGACTCAGGGTACTAGGGTTTGCCTATAAAGTACTGGATACAGATAAAGCGATTACATTAGAAGATGAAAACGGCTATATTTTCTTAGGGCTTGTATCTATGATAGATCCTCCAAGGGAAGAGTCTAAAAAAGCTGTTGAGGACTGTATCAAAGCAGGTATTAAACCTATTATGATAACAGGAGATCATAAAGTTACAGCTTCAAGTATTGCAAGACAAATAGGGATACTTCAGGCAGGGGATACAGCAGTAGAAGGCTTAGAACTGGATAAGATGAGTGAGAGTGATTTGGATAGAAATCTAGAAAAAATTTCAGTTTATGCAAGGGTTTCACCAGAACATAAAATCAGGATTGTTAATGCATGGCAAAATAAAGGTAAAATCGTTGCCATGACAGGAGATGGGGTGAATGATGCACCGGCTCTTAAAAAGGCAGATATAGGTATAGCTATGGGGATTACTGGTACAGAAGTATCTAAAGATGCTGCCTCGATGATTTTAACAGATGATAATTTTGCTACCATTATTAAAGCAATTACCAATGGCAGAAATGTTTATAATAACATTAAGAATGCTATTCATTTTCTCTTGTCAGGTAATACAGCAGGGATATTAGCCGTACTCTATACGTCGCTGGCTGCTTTGCCAGTACCTTTTGAGCCTGTGCAGCTTTTGTTTATTAATCTGGTAACAGATAGTTTGCCTGCTATAGCCATAGGGGTAGAAAAGTCTGATCAGGATTTACTTAAAAATAAACCGAGAAGTCCTAAGGAGTCTATTCTTACCAAGACTTTTTTGAAAACCATCCTTTCAGAAGGATTGTTGATTGCGTTATTTACAATGATAGCCTTTTATATAGGGATAGGCAGTGGATCGTCCCATGCAGCTAGTACGATGGCATTTTCTACTTTATGTTTAGCTAGATTATTTCACGGCTTCAATTGCAGAAGTTCAAAGTCAATCTTTAAGATAGGCCTTTTATCCAACATCTACAGTATATTAGCGTTTGTTACAGGCTTTTTGTTACTCAATGCAGTACTGTTTATCCCAGGACTTCAATATCTTTTTGAGACAGTACCGCTGACAGGAACAGAAGTCATACAAGTTTATGGATTGGCTTTTGCACCTACAATTCTTATTCAAATTTACAAACTTATTAGGCGAAAGTAAAAAAATAGTAACATTGATATAATTGCTATTTGTGTATGTTTATGATACTATCAATTCATATTATATCATTTAGGAGGAATACAGATGGACGATCCAGACCCGGAGTCTACGAAGCTCGTAGCTCAATTATTACTAATAGCTATATTAACTCTTTTAAATGCATTTTTTGCAGCATCAGAGATAGCTATTTTATCATTAAACAAAAATAAGATAAAACTTCTTGCAGAAGGTGGCAGCAAAAAAGCAAAGCTGCTTGAAAAGCTCACAGAAGAACCTACTAAGTTTTTATCAACTGTACAGGTAGGTATTACCTTAGCGGGATTTCTCTCCAGTGCTTCGGCAGCTACTGGTATATCAAAGGATTTGGGACAATTTTTAAGTAATTTTAAAGTCCCCTATGCAGAGCAGGCAGCTGTTGTAGCTGTAACGATTATTTTATCTTATTTTACACTTGTTTTTGGAGAGTTATATCCCAAAAGAGTTGCCTTATATAAGGCAGAGGCTATTGCAATGTTTGCTGCAAGCCCAATTATGTTTATTTCTAAACTTACAGCCCCTTTTGTCAAATTATTGTCTTTATCTACGACGTTCCTATTAAAAATAACTGGAATAAATGATGAAAACCTAGAGGAAAAGATATCAAAAGAGGAAATTAGGGCTTGGGTAGAAGTTGGCGAAGAACATGGGGTTATCAATGAAACAGAAAAAGATATGATAAATAGTATATTTGAATTTGATGACAAGTTAGCAGAAGAGGTTATGACCCCTAGAACAGAGGTATACATGATTAATGTTAACAAACCGCTCAATGAATATTTAGATGAGTTACTTGAAGAGAAATATTCTAGAATGCCTGTTTATGAAGGAGATAGTGACAACATTATAGGCGTTCTCTATATGAAGGACTTTTTGGTAGAAGCACGTAAAGTTGGTTTTGAAAATGTAGAGGTAAGAGATCTTTTACATACTGCGTATTTTGTACCAGAGAAGAAAAATATAGATGAACTATTTAAAGAACTTCAAGCTACTAAAAAACATATGGCTATTTTAATAGATGAATATGGCGGCTTTTCCGGTGTGGTTACAATAGAAGATTTAATTGAAGAGGTTATGGGTAAAATTGAAGATGAGTATGATAATGAAGAGCCAGATATCGTTCAGCAAGATAATAACACGTTTATCATCAATGGCTTATTATCTATTAAAGAATTGAGTGATAGTCTCAATCTGGATTTGGATGTTGAGGCTGAAGACTATGATACGGTAAGCGGATTAGTTGTTAAACAAATGGGACATATCCCAGCCACAGGAAATCAGCAGATTATAGAATATGAAAATATGATATTTAAGATATTGGAAGTTAAGGAAAATAGGATTAAAAAAGTTCAGCTGACTATTTAAACAATAGGCTGAACAAGAGGATACAAGAGGAAAAATAGGTGAAAACATGTTAACAAGAGTAGAACTATGGTACGATAAAATAGGTAAGAAATTAGTCTATACTACTTTTATTCTGATATTTGTCTATGTTTTTGTAAAGTACTTATTAGGTATGGTGGCTCCATTCATTATAGGATGGGGCCTTGCCTCTTTATTAAATCCTTTTGTAACTTGGCTGAAAAGATCAGCTAAGGTGCCAAGGGGACTAGGGGCTTTACTTAGTATGCTGACTATATTAAGCTCACTGTTTGCAGTTATAAGTGCGCTTTTAAGACAATTGTGGAGCCAAACGGTGGCCTTTATTGAAGATTTCCCTTTCTATAAAGAACAAATTGTATCATCCTTGCCGATGATAGAAGAGCAGTTAGACTATCTGCAAAACCTTATACCTTTGCCACAGACGTTTTCAACATTGGACAGCCTTATTACAGAGGTTCTTAACAGTATCGGAAAGTTTTTTCAAACCGTCATTCCATGGGCATATAATGTAGTATCTGGTGTACCCAATGTGATTATATTTATAGTTGTCATGCTTATAGCCACATTTTTTATGACCAAAGACTACGATGAGATTAAATCCTTTGTAAGGGCTCAGATGCCAACAGGATTAGATGAGCGAATGATCACTTTGAAGAATGGCCTTTTTCATGCATTAGGAGGGTATATAAAAACTCAGCTTATCATGATGAGTGTTGTATTTTGTATTTGTCTGACAGGACTATTTATCATTAAAGTGCCCTATATGCTGCTCATTAGTGTTACTATCGCTATTTTTGACGCACTTCCAGTTTTTGGGAGTGGCGCTATTCTTATACCTTGGGCTATTTATAATATGATTATAGGCCAATATGGAATAGGGGCAGGGCTTTTAAGTATTTATGCCATTATCTTTTTGACAAGACAGATGCTTGAGCCGAGGATACTTTCTGGGCAAATAGGTGTTTATGCATTAGTAACAGTTATGGCTATGTATATGGGTTATAAAATATTAGGAGTTCCAGGGCTTATTATAGGACCGGTTTCTGCTGTTATCATTAAGACACTTCAGACAACAGGAGTCTTACCCGCATTCAAAACAGCAGTTAAAAAATAGTCAATAGAAAGGTTAATGGGCAGAGAATATGTCTCATGAAAAAATAAATACTATCGGCATATGTGGTGTTTCAGTAACCGTATGTGCAATCTTTTCTATACTTCAGCAGTTTACAGCTTTAGGTTATATCGGCACAGCCCTAGCAAAAATCCTATTTTTTGGCGGAATGCCACTGATCTATTATACATATAAGAAGATAGGAATAGAAGATACTCTGCCGTCTAAAACAACTTTCAAACAGGCCAGACCTGCTCTGATATTAGGTCTGGCTGTACTAGGAGTTGTCCTTGGGGCTTATATGATCACTAAGAACTTTATCAATTTAGAACATGTTGCAAATCAGCTGATGCTGAAATCAAATGTAACACCTTTAAATTTCCCTTTTGTAGCCCTTTATATCACTTTTGGAAACTCCTTTTTAGAGGAGTATTTCTTCAGAGGGTTTATTTTTTTAACACTTTATAAGGAAGGGTATAAAAAGTTAGCCTATTTCTTTTCTTCGCTTTTATTTGCAGTTTATCACGTAGCTATTTTTAATACTTGGTTTAGTCCGGGTATTATAGGGTTAGCCTTATTAGGATTGTTTGTTGGAGGCATTATTTTTAATGCGATTAACACCAGGACCAATAGTATTATCAATTCCTGGCTGATACACATCTTTGCAGACAGCGCCATTATTGCTATCGGTATAAAGATGTTTTATTTCTAGTATGCCTTTATTTTTCTTTAAAAGGGGTATCTTGAACATAGATACCTGCTAGTTTTTGGATGCCCCTCGGAATGGCATCCTTAGAGTTTTTCCAGTCAGCATGGGTGTTCTTATAATCATATTTATCAATAAACCAGGCGATGTCTTCATCCAGTCTTTTAAAATGACTTTGCATCTTATCAAACAAAATAGGATAAAAGGTCTGTTTTTGTTTGTCAGAAAGTTTGTTTTCCGACAAAGAGAGGACTTCTCCAAAATGAGGCAAACAAAAGCCCTTACAGTTCAGAAATAATGGTTTAAATTCGTCATTATGGGACATGAGATAAAAAAAGGTATCCATATATCTAGAGAAATTTTTATCCATAGCATCACAGATATAACAAGTCTCATGTTTTTCTTTAATCCAAGAGCTCATAGGATTTGAGGAAGGAGAAGCAGTACCTGTTAGTTTTTTGAGTTTGACCATTAGACCTTGGGTTTCTGGAGAAAAATGTTCTATCTTTTGACGAAGTTCCTGCTGCAATTTGGTATAATGAGTATGAAGCATAAGAGCCAGCCCTAGACGGTTGCCATAGTCATACATCTTTTTATAATGTTCTGCACAAAAACCTATCTGATCTGTTACTTCTCTAATATCTTCTTCCATATAAGCTGAGCCTAGTATAAAGGAGATAGCGTCTTGCTCAAGTTTGCGTTTTATAAAACAGAAGGGACATTCATCCTCAGCTTTAAATGCATCTGTTAAAGGAATGGTATAAATCGTATCTTTCATAAAGATCTCCTTAGTAAGTAGTTTGATAACAGTATAACATATAAATAAAACACAATAAAAAGTTAATGGAGCTTTTTATAAGTTATTTGAGAATAAGACTGCACAAATAGGGGTATTAATGAGTATAATGGAAATAATAGCTAAAGAATGAAAAGTAAAGGGCGTGTAAACATGAAGAATGTTGTAATGCTGGAAAACTTGAAGTGTTTTAATATAGGACAAATCCTAGAAAGTGGACAAGTTTTTAGATTCGAAAAAATTTCAGACAGTAGTTATTTATTAAATGCCAAACAAAAGCTTATAAAAATCATACAGCAGCAAGACAGCGACACTTTATTGATCCATAACGCCACCCTAAGCGAACTTGATGAAATATGGAGTCATTATTTAGATATTGATACGGATTATGGGCATATTATACAGGTGCTTTCACAAAAAGATGAGTATATGGCAAAAGCTGTAGCCTTTGGTGAGGGGATCCGTATCCTCAGGCAGGATCCTTGGGAAATGCTTATATCGTTTATTATTTCTCAAAACAAAGCCATTCCTCAGATTAAACAATGTATCAAAAATTTATCCCAGCAATTTGGAGATCCTATTGATGAATATGAAGAGCAGGACAAAATGTATTATACTTTTCCAACGGTCCATCAGCTGGCTAGGGCATCAGAAGAAGCATTAAGAGACTGTAAGGTAGGGTTTAGGGCACCTTATATTATGGATGCATGCCAAAAGGTTTTAAATGAAGAAGTCATCTTAAATGATCTCTGTATTTGCACTGCAGAAGAGGCAAAAAATAAACTGATGAGTATAAAGGGGGTAGGTCCCAAAATAGCAGATTGTATCTTGTTATTTGCCTATTCAAAATCAGAAGTTTTTCCCACTGATGTATGGATTAAAAGAGTCATAGAAGGGATATACTTTAAAGGGAAAGAAACCAGCCTAAAGGTTATACAGGATTTTGCAAGACAATACTTTGGAGAGCTTGCTGGGTATGCACAGCAATACTTATTTTTTTATGGCCGTGAACACCAACTTTTCAAATAGCCAATAAAGTTATTTCTAAGGTTTTTCGAGGGCAAAAAGTAAAAACAAAAGAAAAACGATAAAAATCAAAGAGAATAAAAGAAATCTAATGAAAAATGATTAAAAAATATTAAAATAGTAAAAAATTACATTTGCATAAAAGTAAATAATACCATAATATTATAAATGTGATTAGCACTCTATTCGAGTGAGTGCTAACAAAACAGAAAATAATAGTGATAAACATATAAAAGGAGGTCTTTCTTAATGAACTTAAAACCGTTAGCTGACAGAGTTGTTATTAAACATCTGGAGGCAGAAGAAAAAACAAAATCAGGGATTATTTTAACAGGTACTGCAAAAGAAAAACCACAAGAAGCCATTGTAGTAGCAGTAGGTCCTGGCGGAATAGTAGATGGAGAGAAAGTAGAAATGCAGGTAAAGGTTGGAGATAAAGTTATTTACTCTAAGTATGCCGGCACTGATGTTACAGTAGATAAAGAAGAATATGTTATCGTTAAGCAAGGCGATATTTTAGCAATAGTAGAATAATTATAGGGAGGAAATACAAAGATGGCAAAACAGATTCGATTTGGATTAGAAGCAAGAAAATCACTTCAGTCAGGTGTAGATCAATTAGCAGATGCAGTAAAAGTAACTTTAGGGCCAAAAGGTCGTAACGTTGTATTAGATAAATCATATGGTATACCTCTTATTACAAACGATGGTGTGTCTATAGCAAAAGAAATAGAGCTTGAAGACCCATTTGAAAATATCGGAGCACAACTTGTAAAAGAAGTTGCAACAAAAACTAATGATGTAGCAGGAGACGGTACAACAACAGCAACAGTACTTGCTCAGGCTATGATTACAGAAGGTCTTAAAAATGTTGCTGCAGGAGCAAACCCAATTATTATCCGTCGTGGTATGCAGGCAGCTACTGCAGTAGCGGTTGAATCCATCAAAACAATGAGTAAACCTGTAGACAGCAAAAACCATATTGCTAGAGTAGCAGCTATTTCAGCAGGTGATGATGAAGTAGGTAATCTTATCGCTGATGCTATGGAAAAAGTATCAAACGATGGGGTTATCACAGTAGAAGAATCAAAAACGATGATTACAGAGTTAGATGTAGTAGAAGGTATGCAGTTTGACCGTGGTTACTTATCAGCTTACATGGTAACTGATACAGAAAAAATGGAAGCTGTTATGGAAAACCCATACATCTTAATTACAGATAAAAAGATTGCTAATATCCAAGATATCCTGCCAGTATTAGAGCAAATCGTTCAGACAGGGGCACGTCTTCTGATCATAGCAGAAGATGTAGAAGGAGAAGCATTATCTACATTAGTTGTTAATAAATTACGCGGTACATTTAACTGTGTTGCAGTTAAAGCACCAGGTTTTGGTGATAGAAGAAAAGAAATGCTTCAAGATATTGCAACGCTTACAGGCGGAACAGTTATATCAGAAGAAGTAGGCTTAGACCTTAAAGAAACAACTGTAGAACACTTAGGCCGTGCAGCAAGTATCAAAGTAAATAAAGAAAACACAGTGATTATAGATGGTGCTGGAAATAAAGAAGATATCAAAGGCAGAGTTGCTCTTATCCGTCGTCAAATCGAAGAAACAACTTCAGATTTCGACAGAGAAAAACTTCAGGAAAGACTTGCAAAACTTGCAGGTGGTGTAGCTGTTATTAAAGTTGGTGCGGCAACAGAAACTGAAATGAAAGAAAGAAAACTTCGTATTGAAGATGCTCTTGCAGCCACTCGCGCAGCAGTAGAAGAAGGTATTATTGCAGGAGGCGGAAGCAGCTACATCCATATCATCAAAGAAGTAGAAAAACTTCTTGCAGAAAAATCAGGAGATGAAAAAACAGGTGTACGTATTATCTTAAAAGCACTTGAATCTCCACTTCGTCAAATCGTACAAAACGCAGGTCTTGAACCAGCAGTAATCATTAACAATGTGAAAGAACTTCAAAAAGGAGTAGGTTTTAATGCCCTTACAGAAGAATATGTAGATATGATTGAAGGCGGTATTATTGACCCAACTAAAGTGGTAAGAAGCGCACTTCAAAATGCTACATCAGTAGCCGCTACATTCTTAACAACAGAGTGTATTGTAGCAGATATTAAATCAAATGAACCAGCTATGCCAGCAGGAGGAATGGGCGGCATGGGTGGCATGGGTATG
>JARBTY010000341.1 GCA_029239935.1 Clostridia bacterium
AGAACTTGAAGAGATTTTTGCAAAAGGTTTAGCAAATGAAGAACTTTCAAAAGATGAAATAGAAGCTTACAAAACAGCAGTCGTGATGTTCCTTGCCAAATCCTATGCTCGTCACAAATGGGTGATGCAAATCCATTACGGTGTTAACAGAAACAATAATACAAAAAGATTTGAACAGTTAGGCGCAGACACAGGCTTTGACAGTACAGGAACATTTGACTGTGCAAAAAATATGTCTCAGTTATTTGATGCCCTTGAGTATGAAAATTTATTACCTAAAACAATTCTTTACTCTATTAACCCAGCAGACAATGAAGTTTTAGCAACACTGATGGGCTGCTTCCAGTCACCAGAAGCAAAATGCAAAGTACAATTAGGTTCTGCATGGTGGTTTAATGACACCAAACCAGGGATGCAAAAACAATTAACAGATCTTGCAAGTCTTTCTCTGTTAGGCAACTTTATAGGGATGCTCACAGACTCAAGAAGCTTTTTATCTTACACAAGACACGAGTATTTCAGACGTATCTTATGCGAACTTATTGGCGGATGGGTTGAAAATGGCGAATATCCAAACGACCGAGAAGCATTAGGGCAAATGGTAGAAGATATTTCTTATAACAATACAGTTAATTACTTTGGATTTGAAGTTTAAATAAATGGAGAACTATTTGATATACTATATTTTGATGATAAACTGTATAGGCCTCTGGAGCATGTGGGCAGACAAAAGAAGGGCAGTCAAGAGGAAATACAGGCTGCCAGAAAAAACACTTTTCCTCATTGCCATTATAGGAGGAAGCATCGGAAGCATCATAGGGATGTATACCTTCAGACATAAAACAAAACACTGGTATTTCAAAGTAGGTCTACCAACCATCCTCCTCCTCCAACTTCTAGCCTTTATCTGGGGACGGTCCTTTAATTATCCCTTTTAGCGCGCTTTTAGCGTGGGGACAGTCCTTTAATTATCCTGTTTTCCGAACGGATAGATGCTATGGGTGCTGAGAAAATTTAAGAATCATGCATACAAAACATAAAGCTGCTCATACTAACCTTAAAAAGAGGTGATTGGTATGCAAAACAAAATGGAAGGTTTTACTCATAAAGTGAAAGAGGATGCACAAACTTTAGGCACTAAGGCTTTAGATCAGATGGAAGAACTGGGACATAAGGCTATTTCAGGCACTGAAAATCTTGGACACAAAGCCGCAGAAGGTGTGCACAATCTCAAACAAGGTACTCAAAAAATGATTGATAAGACACTTCACGGTGTGGAGAATCTAGAAGGAAAAATGAGACACAAAAAGTAAAACTAATCAACACATTACAAATAAAATAAAACGCTCTGGATTTAAGATTATTTAAATCCAGAGCGTTTTATTTTGTGATAAAAAATAGGGGAATAATAGTAAAAATACGAAACTATAAATATTAGACTAAACTAATGGTTTCATCTAGACCAAGCATGATATTCATATTCTGAATAGCGGCACCAGAGGCACCTTTCCCCAAATTATCAAGGCGGGTTATAATCATCAGCTGCTCATCATTGCCAAAGATAAAGATTTCGGCGTTGTTTGTTTCATTGCAGGCCATCGGGTTAAAGAATGGGCTATCTATACACTGGGTAGGGTTAAAGTCCATTACTTTAACGAAGTTTTGGCCGCTATAGTAGTCAGACAAATATTTATGTACCTCCATCGGAGTTGCATCTTTGTCAAGCAGCCTTGTGTGAAACTGAAAAGAAACGGCAAGCCCTTGGTAGTAGTCACCAATAATAGGGGAAAAAAGAGGGTTATAGTAGAGCCCAGTTTTTTGTTTCATTTCAGGGATATGCTTGTGGGTAAGGCCAAGTCCGTAATGACGAGGGCTTCCGTGGTAAGGATAAAGCGCGGCTCTCTCGGAATGGTTATACTCAGCAATCATAGGTTTGCCGGCACCACTGTAACCCGAGATGCCATGGCAGGTAATGGGATAAGTATCCGGTACAATACCCGCTTGAATTAGAGGATAAAGTGGAAGGATAAAAGCACTGGCATAACACCCTGGCACGGAAGTACGGCTTGAAACCGCAATCTGCTCCTTAGCTTCGGGGCTCAGTTCTGGGATGCCGTAGGTCCAATCGGGATGGGTGCGGTGAGCAGTGCTGGCATCAATGATTTTTGTGCGGGTATTAGAAGGTTCTACCATGGATACTGCTTCTCTCGCTGCATCATCAGGCAGACACAAAAAAACGACATCCGCAGCGTTAATCATTTCTTTACGGGCGTTGTAATCTTTACGTTTAGCTTCATCTATTGTTAGAATATTTACAAATGGGTGGCTTTGCAGACGTTCATTGATTTTAAGACCCGTTGTGCCAGCTTGACCATCCACATAGATATTGAATTTCTTGGTTGCCATTAGAAGGACTCCTTTTGCATAAAAAATGTATAAAAACAAATATATACTTATAATTATACATTTTAGCATGAATATCTAATTAGTCAAGAGGTTATAAATGAAATAATTCATCAATCTCATCTTGGGTAGCCAGCCATGGTGAGAAAGC
>JARBTY010000088.1 GCA_029239935.1 Clostridia bacterium
TAATCTAGACATGGTGCTTAGTGTAATAAGGGCTGTTACAAAGAAAAACATAAAGGGAAACACTCTGGAAAGGGTTATAAACTGCTCAATTCTTACCTCTACATCCTGTATGCTTCTATTATCTTTCTTAGTCATAATCCCTAAGAGGTCATCTCCTAAAACAGTATCTATTCTTTCTTGTATTGCCTTAGGATCATGCCTCTTGGCAAATTTCACATTGACCTGGTTGTATATTTTTTGTCCACCGTAAGCCGTTGCAATTTTGTCCTCATCTACTACAATAAAACCGTATTTGCTAGAATCAGGCATCAGCGTTGTAGAGTCCTTAATAGAAAAAATGTGTTCACTGCTAAGAGCTAATGCCTGAATACCCACATCCAGCCATCTCTCGTTAACTTTTATGCTTAGTGTGTCTCCCAGCTTTAAACCATGGGCCTTAGCAAAGTTCTCATCTAAAATGGCTCCTCCACTTTCTTCCCATTTCCCCGCTCTTATAACCGGTCTATCTAGACTGGTTTCTTCATTTATCGTATAGAGTCTTAAAGTAGGACTCTCCTTTAGATCTGTCTGGACATTAAGGCTCAGTCTTTTCTCTGTTTTTTCAATGCCTTCTATATGGTTAATAGCCCACATATCCTTCTCCGTAGGATTCATAATCCCAATCCATAGGTCTGAAAGTCTTGATGTTTTATACATAGCCTTTGCATTTTCATCTATTGTTTTCCACAAACTATCCAAACCCACCACAATACTTACTGCCACAGCTGCCATAACAAAGATGGAGATAAACTGGGGCAGGGCTTTTTGTATATCCTTAATGGATTTTTTAATCAGCACATCTTTTACCATACAATTTCCTCCACCTCTTTAGGTGTATGATTTTGTTTGATCTCTCTGATCAGGCCATCTTTCATATGAATCACACAGTCTGCCATATCTGCAATGCAGGCATTGTGGGTTACGATAATAACTGTTTTATTCATATCCCTAGCAATATCTTTAATGAGCTTTAATACGATATGCCCTGTCCCTGAATCCAATGCCCCTGTAGGTTCATCACACAAAATGATTTTGGGATTTTTAGCCAAAGCCCTTGCAATAGATACTCTTTGCTGTTCTCCTCCCGACATTTGAGAAGGAAAATTAAACATTCTTTTGCCAAGTCCTACCCGTTCTAGCATCTCTTTGGGATCTAAAGGGTCTTTGCAAATCTGCTTGGCAAGCTGTACATTTTCAAGAGCCGTCAGATTAGGCACTAGATTATAAAACTGAAAAACAAATCCAATGATATTTCTGCGATAGGTTGTCAAATTCATTTCTGACATTTTTGAGACCTCTTCCCCACCTACCATGATTTTCCCGCTTGTTGCGGAGTCCATTCCTCCTAACAAATTGAGTACTGTTGTTTTACCAGCTCCACTTTGGCCCAGTATAGCTGTAAAAGCTCCTTCGGGTATCTCAAAGTTTATGCCATCAACGGCCCTTATAACACTTTCACCAACTTTATATTCTCTCACTACATCTTCAAATGTAATAAAACTCATTTCCTGATCCTCCCACCTCATGTTCAGCACTTTTGCTTTTTATCTACCCTTTTTATATATTTTATCTTTTAGTTACTCATTTCAGCACATTTTTTTATTTAAGACTATTTTAAATTATTTCAAATTATTAATCTCTCCTATGATTGCCTATATAATCTATCAGTACTTTTCATCTCCGTTTTAAATAATGAGCTGCTTATCAATAAACTCCTTCCTATGCTCTACTAAAAAAAGGCTACATTTATAACTTGGGGCGTTATCATAAAAAAAGAGTCGACAACTGTGATTTCATTCACAGTTGTCGACTCTGCGTCTTAACGTCTTTTTACTATTCATATCTTAAAGCTTCTATAGGATCAAGGCTGGCTGCTTTGCTGGCTGGATAATACCCAAAGAATATGCCAATTCCCATAGAGAATAA
Source organism: Clostridia bacterium (assembly GCA_029239935.1). The sequence continues at coordinate 1,966 of JARBTY010000088.1, forward strand.
CACACAACCTATTACTGCGATCACGTTAATTGATAAAGCACTTCCTAATGCTAATGTGATGATAATGGATAGAGCGATTCCTATAATTATTCCAATAATGCCTCCCAATAAACTGATAATCATTGACTCAAATACAAATTGTGTTTTAATTTGTATCTTTTTTGCACCAAGTGCTTTTCTTGTTCCAATTTCCTTTGTTCTTTCTGTTACGGATACAAGCATAATATTCATAACGCCTACCCCACCTACTATAAGAGAAATGCCCGCTATAACAGCAATAGCGATCTTAACAAGAGATAACATTTCCTGCATACTTTCTAGTTGACTTTCCATATTGATAGCCGTGACTTCATAATCAGAACTTCTATAATATCTCTCAAAATAATCCTCAATTTTACTAGAAAGATCTTTTGCACTTGTTCCATCTTTTGACATTACAGTTACCAAAGAATAATTACGATTATTATTAATTTGTTTAGCTACTGTAACAGGAATATATAAATTAGTCTCTTTATCTTTTTCAGGCATATTGCCATCACCTTGCATGGGGTCCTCTTCATATCTATACACACCTATAACCGTAAAGACATAGGTGGCTTCTGATTTATTTACCTTGATTTCTTTCATAAGGGGGTCTGCATCCCCAAATATATTCCTTGCACATTTATCTGAAATAATGGCTACATTTTTATAGGCTTGTATATCTTTCTCTTTAATAAACCTCCCATTAATCATCTCCATATTACTAGTCTCTTGATAACCTGAGCTAACTCCTGCTATACTTACATTAGCATACATCCTACCATCTTTAGCTTTACCTGATCCTACTGCTTCACCATAACTGATAGCTTGGATTTCATTTTGAAAATAATCTTCAAATTCTTTTATTTGATCTTCATTTAACAATTCTTGTTCAGGAATAGTGTTTGCACTTCCCCCCTGCATCAAATCCATAGGATTTACATCTTCATATTCTGTCGCTTTTTCACTAACATTTACATAAATATTGCCAGCCCCCATTTCTTGAAATTGCACTGAAATATTGTTAGTTAATGCATCTCCTATTGAAAGGACCCCAATAACAGAAGAAATCCCTATAATAATGCCTAGCATCGTAAGTAATGAACGCATTTTGTTGGCTATAATACTCTCGATAGCTAATAAGATATTCTCTTTAATCTCCATAACTTCACCTCCTTTATGCCTTATGTAACTGTTTATTCATCCTATCACTTATAATTTCACCATCTGCTATAGTCACTATACGACCCGTTTGCTCTGCTAATTCTTGACTATGGGTAATCAGTATAATCGTTTTATTCTCTTCCCGATTAATTTTTAAAAATAAATCCATTACCATGTTGCCCGTTTTAGAGTCTAGGGCTCCGGTTGGCTCATCGGCAAGTATCATCGCTGGATTATTAGCAAGTGCCCTTGCTATCGCAACACGCTGCTTTTGTCCACCTGATAATTCGTTAGGTTGGTGATGCATTCTTTCTCCCATTCCTACAATTTCCAATAGTTCTTTAGCTCTTTTTGTTCTTTCAGCGCTTGATAGTCCGGCATAAAGCATAGGTAGTTCTACATTTCTTAAAGCAGAGCATCTCGGAATCAAATTGAAGTTTTGAAATATGAATCCAATTTCTTTATTACGAATAGTAGCTAACTCATCATCACTTAACTCTTCAACCTGTGCCCCATTTAAACTGTATGCCCCTGTAGTCGGACGATCTAGTGCACCTATTATATTCATAAATGTACTTTTTCCTGATCCTGACGCTCCAACAATTGAAATAAATTCACCTTTGTTCACTTTTAAAGATACATTTTTTAATATCGAAAGTTCATTTTCAGTGCCTATATAATAATTCTTGCATATATGATTAAGTTCTAATATAGTCGATTGATTATAGTCCATATACTCCCTCCTACTTCATCTTTATTTTTTCTCCAGGAGTGTACCCAGAGGGATTCGTAATAATATTCATGCCTTCATAGAGCCCATCTCCTTGAATTTCAACATACACATCAGATTCCATTCCTGTCTGAACAGGTATTTCTTTAATAGTTCCCTTTTCATCGACAGCATAAATAACTTTTTGTCCTTCTTCAGATGTTAAAACAGTATCATAGGAAGTATAAAAAACATTTGCTTTTTGATCTAGAATAATATTCATTCTTGCTTCCATTCCTATTTTTAATCCTGAGTTTTTATCTTTAACTTCCACTTCTGTCGCAAACTCATTGGTGGCAGAGCCTGTATCTTTTCTAGTGGTAGGTGCTATAGAAGAAACCTCTCCATTAATAGCTATCTCCTTTGTCCCATCTGATTTAATAATAACCTTTTGTCCGACTACTACACTTGCCACATCGTATTCTTTTATGTAAGTTGAGATGACTAAATGCTCCGTATCCTCTAATTCAAATAGAATGCCGCTTGGTGTCTGCCCTATCTTTACATTAACAGCTGTAATAGTACCATCATCAGTGGCTATAATAGTAGCGTTATTCTCTTGATTTTGTAATTTACTTTCTTCTACCTTTTGCTGCTCAATGGTATAAGTATAACTATCTGTATTTTTTTGTTTAGCTGCATTTAAATTAATAGCAGCTATTTCATAATTGTTTTTTGCTGATTCTAAATCAGCTTGAGCTTGTTTATAAGTTTTTTCAAAGTTTTTCTTTGCTCTGTCATAATTTTCAACTGCACTTGTATAACTAATCACAGCGGTTTTATAATTATTTTCCGAAGACTCATAATCACTTTTTGAAATAAAATCTTGCTCATATAAACTTTTAGCATTTTCATAATCTTTTTGACGTGCATTTTTCTCTATCTCAGCACCTTCCAAGGTGCTTTTAGCATCTGATAAATCTGCATTGCTGCCTGATTTATATTCTTTATTAATAGTTTCATACGTCAATCTTTGTTTCTCTAAAGCTAACTGTGAAGATTTTAAGTTTTTTTCTTCAATAGCTATATTAGATTGGATGGTATGACTTTCATTTTCCATACTCTTAAGATTGGACTCAATATTAAGAGTTGTTTTTTCAATATCTTTTTTTATACTGTCTGCATCCAAAACAGCTAGTATATCTCCTTTTTTAACTTGATCTCCTACTTCTACTCTTACTTCTTTTACAGCTAAATTTTCCTTAGAATAGATATTATATTCTTCTGCACTTTTAACGGTGCCGGACACATTTACACTATTTATGAGTTCCCCCTTATTAAGTGTTGTAATACTGATTTCACTTTCTGATGACTTCTTTTTTGTAAGCGAAACACCCACAATAGCAATCATAATAATGACTATAATCCCTATCCCTATCATCTTTTTATTTAGTTTTTTCATTCTATCCTCTCCTTTTCATTCATATTAGCCAAGTGGTACTAATTCCTCTCTAGCTTAAAAGGGTTATATGAATTGAACATGAACTACAGGACACTTTATTGTTCATGTTCAATTCATATAACCCCTTTATAGTTATAGGTGTACATGTTACTCTAATGGTATAGGAGATGAATACAATGTTTAGTATCTTAGTCGTTGAAGATGATAAAAATCTTAGAAAACTTATGCTGGCTGTCTTAAAACAAAATGGTTATATTGGTTTAGGTGCAGAAAATGGCGAGGAAGCCCTTGAAATAATGGATACCTCCCATGTGGATTTAATAATTAGTGATATTATGATGCCTTACATGGATGGCTATGAGCTGGCGGATATCTTACGGGAGGCAAACTATCATTTGCCTATTCTAATGGTAACTGCTAAAGAAAGTTTTGAAGATAAAAAGAAAGGTTTTCTAATTGGAATAGATGATTATATGGTGAAGCCTGTGGATATGGATGAAATGATTTTAAGAGTGAGTGCACTCTTACGCCGTTCCCATATCATTAATAAACATCTTATTACTATCAAAGATGTTGTTTTAGACTATAATGAGCTGACCGTCACCAAAAATAAAGAATCTATTTTGCTTCCTAAAAAGGAATTTTACCTTTTATTTAAGCTTCTTAATTATCCAAAAAGGATTTTTACAAGACAGGAACTGATGGATGAGATTTGGGGAATGGATGCAGAAACAGATGAACGCACAGTAGATGTACATATTAAACGATTGCGTGAAAAATTCTTCCATTTTAAAGAATTTGAAATTATTACCGTAAGAGGACTTGGTTATAAGGCGGAAAAATATGATGACAAAACTTAGTATTAAATTAGTTATGGGTTTTATTACCATTATGGTGATTTCCTTTATTATCTCTTTCCCTATCACCCGATTTTTTGGCAGCTCAGCCATGGAGGATGCACTGAAGATCAGTCAGAAAAGTGTCGCACAGTCCATCCTCCAACTTAATGCCCAGACACAGCTTACTATGAATGAAATCATTCATATAACTTCTAATTTTATGTACACTGCCAGAGAAGTTCAACACCTTGACAAGAATGATGTGACACAGGAACAAATAGATGCCATTAATAAAGGAGAGATTGTATTTAACTTTCAGCCTCATAGAGTTAGTACAGTATTTAAAGTAGCAGACAGCTATATTATCATTGATCTGAACCAAGAAAATAATTTATTTGAAAATTTTATGATGTACATTAACTTTGCAGTGCTCCTTTTTATCATGATTGGATGTTTGGTAATGATTGTCACTGCTAAACAAGTTGTTAAGCCTATTATAGCCCTTAATCTAGCGACTAAAAAAGTTTCAAAAGGGAATTTTGATATTCAGATTGACTATAATAGACGTGATGAAATAGGTGAGCTTACCCAAAATTTTAATCTTATGGCTAAAGAATTAAACAGTATGACTTATCTTCGCAGAGATTTTATCAGCAGTGTTTCTCATGAGTTTAAAACTCCCCTTGCTTCTATCTCGGGATTTGCAAAACTACTCCATCAAAACAATCTTTCTTCGGAAGAAAGAAAAGAATATACAGAAGTTATTATTGAAGAGACGGCGAGACTTTCTAAACTTTCTTCTAATATCCTCCGGCTTTCCAAATTAGAAAATCAGGCGATTATTGAACAGAACGTCAAATTTTCCTTAGATGAGCAAATAAGAAAGTGTGTTGTCTTATTAGAGAATCAGTGGAGTAAAAAGGATATTTTTCTTAACATTGATTTAGAGCGGACTTATTTTATAGGAGACGAAGAGCTTATTCAACAAGTTTGGATTAATCTTTTAGATAATGCGATTAAGTTTTCGCTGCCTCATGGCGCTATTTCTATTATTCTTTATCAGACGCCTAGCTGTATTACAGTAAGAATTTCAGATACCGGAATGGGTATGAATGAGGAAACTCAAAAACGTTTATTTGAGAAATTTTACCAAGGCGATAGCTCTCATGCTAGTTCTGGAAACGGCTTAGGACTCTCTCTTGTCAAAAGGATTATTCAGTTATGTGAAGGTTCTATTCATATTGAAAGTACACCTAACACCGGTTCTACTTTTACTATTGAATTACCTATTTCAAATATTAAACAGAGGTGATAAAAATGAAGAATTTATTAAAGAAATTATTAACACTGGGTCTAAGCCTAACACTCTTAGGCACTATTCCTATCTATGCTGCTGAAACAAATCCTGTGCTGACTCTAGATGCAGCTATTGAATCAGCTTATAGCTACAGTAATCAGATATCTCTTAACGTGAAAGAAAAAGATGTACTTAAAGAAAGCCTTAAAGCCAAAGAGGGAAGCACATACTATAATTATTATAATACTTATCTGCAAAAAGCTAAAAATGAGCAGCAACGTGCCTTCATACAAGATCAAATTGCCTATGATATTACTTCCCGTTACAATGACCTTGTTTTACTTGAAAAAGAAATTGCCAAACTAGATACTACTATCGCTATTAAAAATACTGAAATGAATAGTCAAAAACTCAAAAAACAATTAGGTCTTGTCAGTTCTCTTAACTATGCAAATACTGAGGTAGAATTAGATACCCTGAAAATCACTCTGGCTGCAAAACTCGAATCTCTTAATAATGATCGCAGCTATTTTAAACTCCTTACTGGTAAAGACCTTACTCAGTATGTACTAGATGATACACTAAGCTTTGAGATCTTTAGAATTCCCGGGTCTATAGAGAACTATATCTCTGACAAAATAAATATTCAGCTCAAATATGATACAGAAATGGCACAGCTATCCGCGGCTAATATCCTTCAAGAAGGTGACCCGGCAATGCCTTGGTCTGATTATCTGGATGCCAAGTACCAATCTGATAAGACTTTTTCTAGTTTAGAAGACACTAAGAAAACCCTTAGGCAATCCCTCTTAAACTCTTATGCTTCTCTTTTAAGCGTAGAAGAGCAAATAGGTACTACCAAGACGCAACTCACTCTTGCTAAAAAGAATTTAGAAATGAGTAAGCTGCAGCATGAACAGGGCACAATTACCACTGCTGATTATCAGTCACAAGCTCTATCTGTGCAAGAACTTGAATACACTTTAAGAAGTTCCATCAATAACTGCATTTCTCTAAAAAATAGCATTGAAAAACCTTGGGCAGCCAGTGGTAACTAATACTTAAGGTTATCACGTCTATACTCACCATAATGATGTTGACACACTGCAATTACCGCGATATAATTACAGTGTAAATAAAATTAACACTGTTAAGTGAGGCGATTATATGAGTATCAAAAAACGGCGTGATATTGAAAAAGCAGAAATGAAAAAGAAAATAAAAGATGCCGCTATTGAGCTTATTGAACAAGAGGGCTATGAAAAATTGTCAATTAGAAAGATAGCTGCTAAAATTGAGTATTCCCCGACCACCCTTTACCTTTACTACAAAGACAAAGCAGAGATTATTACGGATATGTCCGACGAGCTTTATAGGAAAGTTGAGAGCAACGCTGCCGCTATTCTAAATGGCAATGCTATACTTTCAATAGATGAGCGAGTACATAGCATCTTGAGCGTCTTTGTGATGAGCCTTTGTGATGAGCCGGAGATGGCAAAGGCTATTATGTATAGTGGAACAAATGTCATATTTGCGAATGAAAATAAAGTTGGTACGCCTTGTAATTCAGGCATTGCTATGCTTGATCATTTATTTGCTGATGGGGTAGCCCAAAAAGTTTTGAAACCCACTATAACAAACACTTCATGGATGATTATTAGTGCATTACTCGGCTTTATTATGAATGTCATAGAAAATGAGTTATATAAGCTAGATGATTTTGACCAGCTAGTAGACGATTTCATAGAAATCCTGATGGGGGGAATGAGACAGTGAACCCACCAAAAATGAACTATATGTTTTGGATAGTGATCGTTGTGATTGCGCTGGTAGTCTTAGTGATGTACCTAGCAATACCCGGTGGCAAACTTTGGAATCACTATCTGGCGGATGTAAAAATTTCTTTAACAGAAACAAATAGGCAAAGAAGCACACAAAGTCTATTTACGGAAGATTCTGTTGCCAAGCTGCCTGTTCTGCTCCGTCAGCACATCACCAATGGGTGCTATATGGGAAAGCCCTTTATGGATAACATGCTGATCTATTTTCACAACACAAAGTTTCGTATGTCGGCGGACAAAGAGCCCATTAAGATTCAATTCATGCAAGTCAATTTTGTAAACAGACCTGACCGACACGCTTTCTTGACAGGACGAATTGCGGGAGTTCCATTACAGGCTAAAGACAGTCTGTTAGACGGCTTCGGCTCTATGACAGGGGTACTTGCCAAGCAGTTTCAGCTTTTCCGTTCTACTGGGGCAGAAATGGATCAGGGGCAGTTGATAACGGTGCTGGCAGACGCAGTCTATATGCCGTCCTTGTTTTTACAGGAGTATGTGTCATGGACAATCGTTGACGACCACACCGTTGAAGGTGAGATTTCATGGAAGGGCGTTTCTGCTAAGGGAAGATTTACTTTTGACAATACTGGCAACATTATACGTTTTGATACCAATGACCGATATATGGACGAAAACGGGAAAGGCAGCTCGCTGGTGCCGTGGTATGTAACCTATGCTGATTACAAACATCAGAATGGTTACTTTCAGCCCGGAAGCGTCAGTGTAAATTGGATGCTCCCGGCTGGTGACGACACCTATTTTGTGAGCGACCACATTGAGGTGCAATACTCAATAAATGAGACATTGTTACCCATTTAAAATCCTTGTTTTCCAAGCCACTTACTCATTTTCTGCTCTCTTTCAGAAAAACTTTTTTCTTCGTGTTTTCCCAGAACAATTTCATCAGTAATATTGCCATCAGCTAAAAAAATCACACGCTCTGCTCTGGCTGCAACTTTTGCATCATGTGTAACTAGCATGACTGTGGTTCCTTCCGCATTAACCTCATTCATAATATCCATAATTTCCTTTGTTGCGGTCAAGTTAAGCGCTCCTGTAAGTTCATCACCAAATATAATATCCGGATGGTTTATTAATGCACGGCATATTGCCGCCCGTTGAAGCTGTCCTCCGGAAACCTTCTTAATATCATGATCCCCTATTGGGTCAATCCCTGTTCTTTTCATAAGCTTTTCTGCATAGACGTTTACATTTTCCCTGCTATCTTGCTTTGCCTTAAATCCTGGAAGTACAATATTGTCTCGTATAGATAATGTCTTAAGTAAATGTGACTGCTGGAATATAAATCCCATCTTTTTAAGCCGTATGTTGCTCATCTTCTCATCATCAAGGTTTGTAATGTCTTCTCCATCAAAACTTATTTTACCCTTGGTTGCCCTGTCCATGCCGCTTATGTTATATAAAAGTGTGGATTTCCCTGAACCTGACTGTCCCATGATTGCCACGAATTCTCCTGCGTTAATTGTAACGTCAATTCCCTTTAAAATCTTGGCTCCGTTAAATTCTTTCCATAATCCTTTTGCCTGTAACATAGTCTTCATTGTTATATCTCCTATTCATTAATCAGAGAAATGATATGATATTCCCGTATCTGACCTGCACTCATCCATGTCATTCCTGCTGCCACTGCTAGAAGCAAAAGCGGTACTATTACAAATGCTGCCCATGGATTTATGATAAATATTATTCTTGATATACCAAGTCCCATTATACTGAAAGCCATGCTTACAATGCGCGCGCCAAGTATGTTTGAAATAATTGTTCCTGCAAATATCCCTGTCATTGAAACCATTAAAATCTTATATAGATACTGTTTTCTTACATCAGAATTTGTAAAACCAATGGCTTTCATTGCTGCAATTTGCGGGGCATCCTTTGCAAGTCTTAGCTTCATAAATAAAACGACTATCCATGCTGCAAGCAGTATGCCTATCAAAATTACTGCAGTTGTGGTAACTTCTACCTGTCTTGAAACAC
>JARBTY010000342.1 GCA_029239935.1 Clostridia bacterium
AAGAATGGTAGCGGCTTCTGGCAGAAGAGGCGGAGGCGGCGGAGGAAACTCAGGAGGCGGAGGTCGTTCTGGTGGCGGAGGCTCTTCCGGTAGATTTTAAGTTTTATGATAATAAATGAGTTCGGGCATTGACAAAGGAGTTAAATAGGAATAACATATAATTAAGATATTTCGATAGTCGAAATATTTGGAGGTTGAAGTAATGTTTGATGTGGACAGTATGGTAGATTTGCTAATTGAAAATATAAAAAAGCTCTTTTTCCCGGAAGAATGGATTGAGCTTGATATGAAATTTTCTAAATTCGAGCTTTTTACGATGCTGTTTCTCGATAAAAGAAAAGAAATAACCATGACAGAACTTGTTGAGTATATAAATTCACCAATGAGTACTGCCACAGGAATAGTTGATAGGCTTGTAAAGAGTGGATATGTTAGTAGAGAACGAAGTGACACTGATAGAAGAATTGTAATATTAAGACTGACAGAGCAAGGATTGCAGTTGATTAAAAAACTTAAGGATATGATTTCTGGATACCTAAACGTGGTACTCGAGGATTTGACAGAAGAAGAGATGAAGGTAATGACGGGCATCGCCCTGAAGGTAGTGAATAAATTTCAGACAAAGCTAAGTAAAACAGCACTTAGTGCACAGAGTAAAGATGATATAAGAAAGATAGAGATCGAGTAAGTGCCCATTAAATGGGCATTTTCTAAAACGAATACTTCGGATTGCGTAGTATTCACATAAAGAAGTAAAAATAGGAGGAAACGTCATGAGAATAATATTATATACTGGTAAAGGTGGAGTTGGAAAAACAAGTGTAGCCGCAGCAACAGCCGTAAAAAGTGCAGCGCAAGAAATGAAGACCCTAGTAGTTAGTACGGACCCTGCGCATAGTCTTGGGGATTCACTCGACATGGAATTATCTAATGAGCCAGTGGAGATTAAAAGAAACCTTTGGGCACAGGAGATAGATGCAATACATGAAGTTGAGGAAGGTTGGGGAAAGGTACAAAAGTATTTTACTGAGCTTTTTACTGCAAAGGCCGTAAAGGATATAACTACTCAAGAACTTACTGTCTTTCCAGGTATGGAGGACTTGCTTAGTCTTCTCCGTATACTTAAATACTATAAAGAAGGTAAATATGACACTATAATAATTGATTGTGCACCCACAGGGGAAACATTAGCACTATTAAGCTTTCCTGAGATGCTCAGGTGGTGGATGGAAAAGCTTTTCCCTTTAAAGAAAAAGGCAATTAAGGTTGTAGGGCCTATTGCAGAATCTCTTCTGAAAATACCTATGCCATCTGGTCAGGTTCTTGATGAAATTGACAATATGTATTATCAGTTGGATGAGATGAAAAAGATATTCTCAGATAGAGAAATTACAAGCATTCGAATTGTAGTAAATCCTGAGAAAATGGTTATAAAAGAAGCGCAGAGGAGTTTTACTTATTTAAACATTTATGACTTTAATGTTGATGCTATAGTGGTAAATAGAGTAATACCGGAGAATGTAACTGATGATTATTTCAAGGTTTGGAAGGATATACAGAAAAAGTATAAAGTAGATATAATTGAGAGCTTCGCACCGATACCTATATATTACGCACCCCTCTTTGAGACAGAAGTTGTAGGTATGGCAATGCTTGATAGAATGGCAGCAGAGGTTTTTAAAAGTGAAGACCCTGTTAAAATTAAGTTTAATGGAAGGGCACAGAAGTTTGATAAAGATGGCGAGGACTATATTCTTGCCATAGATATGCCTTTTGTGGATAAAAAGGATCTTTCATTAAATCAGAAAGGTGATCAACTCATAATAAAAGCTGGAAATATAAAAAGAAATATTACTCTTCCAAGAACTCTTTTAGATCTTTCAATCAAAAAAGCTAAGTTCGAGGAAGCGATGTTAAAAATATGGTTTGGAAGTGAAAAAGATGAATGAAGCACTAATTAAAGATCTAATAAAATGCAAATTAAACATTGTAGATTCTATAATAAATAGTCTTCCAGAAAAAGTATCGGAGGATGTGAAAAATTTAGGCAGAATAGTTCTTGAAAGTGTTAATGATAGCTGTGAGGAAATAAAGAAACAGCCTTTAATGAAACTAAAGACAGAAAATAAGCTTCAAAGTGTACCTATAGAATAATTTAATAACATATGAATCAAGGAAGTTATTTACACTATATGGATTCAATGTATGTAGCAAAAATGTTATTGCGTTCTCTGAAAAAGAGAGCGCTTTTTCTATGTATACCATTTTTTTAATAAATCATTCATTTATCTAGGTAAATGATAATATATTAGGACTAGATATGTTACACAGCATGAGATCTAATGTAAAAGGTTTGGAACTAAAATATAAACAGACAAGTAGAGCTTTAATCATAAAATAAGGGGGCTATCTGTTATGGGAGATCTTTTTTTAAGAGCGATTACAGCGATAAAGGAATCCATTGATTGCAATAAGGAATTTTTGACCGAGCTAGATAGAGTAATAGGGGACTCGGATCACGGAATTAATATGGCAAGAGGCT
>JARBTY010000089.1 GCA_029239935.1 Clostridia bacterium
AAGGCCTCTATTATGCTAATATAATCTGCCCGTTCTTTAATACTCTCTGGAAGCAGCCTACCTGTCAGCACAAGTTCCATATCCTCTGGTTTATTATCTATCAGCTCACAGAGTTCTAATTCCGTCAGCAAGTTTTGCTGCAGAGAATTGAGTATTTCATCTAATATCAGCATATCACACTCCCTTGTGTCCATCACTTTATTCGCAAAATTTAAGGCATTTTGCGTTTCACTCTTTAATTCTTCTTTTTCTTCTTCGCTTAACATCCATGTAAAATCATGATCTTTTTCAAAGTGGAATACTTTAAAATAAGGTTCTAATTTTTTTAAGATGCTGCATTCACCAGTGTGAGCGTTTTTTAAAAATTGTATCATAATCACCTTATACTGACCGCCTATAGCCCTTATCCCCTGTCCTATTGCAGCAGTTGTTTTCCCCTTGCCATCTCCGCAATAAACCTGTACAAATCCCTTTTCCATCCCTTTTCCTCCTTTGTATACGTTTCTTTATAGGATGAAGTCTTGTCCAAAACGTTTAAAATACTGTGCCCTTTGTTCGTAATCAGGCATAATCTTTTCTATGTCTGCCCAAAAGGATTTGCCATGATTAAAATGTCTTAGATGCATGACTTCATGAAGAACAATATACTCTATCATTTCCTCTTTAGCACCCATTAGCTTGACATTGTAAGATAAATTCCCCTTTGATGAACAGCTCCCCCATCTTGTTTTTTGTTTTCTAATAGAAATGCTGCCATACTTAAGCCCTAACAAAGACGTATATTTTTCTGTAAGTCTTGTCAGTATGATCTTTGCCTGTTCCTTAAAAAACGCTTCTATAAGCACTTCGGCTTGCTTTATGCTTTCTGGATTTAAAAGAGAAATAATCAGCTTATCATCTGCAAGCTTGATTTGTGCTTTGTGGGAGCTTGCAGTTATACGTTCTATCTCCTTGGGTTCACCTAGATATAAAATACTGTTGGTGATACGCCAGTCGTTTTTTTGCCTCGCCGATTCTTTTTTGGCTCTCATTTTTTCGATTTTCTGCTTATAGTCAGTGATTACTTCATGAATGTGTTTATCAGATAGATATTGCGGTACTTTAACTACCACACTCAAATCATCCTCTACATAAATAGAAACTGTTTTTCTTTTTTGTTTTAAGATATGATACATTGCCTTATTTACCTGCTTCATTTATTTTAATGGGATATCGTATAATTTCTATTATTATACCACACTACAAATTAAATGGCATACTACTCTGTTCTATTATTATTTTCAGTAATTTCCATTTTACCAATAGAAATCTCATATGCAACCTTTGTCGAGGTCTCTCCCGTTTCTAATCTTTTTTGATAAACCCTGCTTTGTATCCTTCCCCATACCTGTATGTGGTCTCCTATGGATAAGCTTTCAGCAAACCTTGCATTTCTTCCCCAGGTGATGCAAGGAATATAATCAGACTTATGATACGATCTGTTCACAGCTAATAAAATATCTGTTATCTCTCTTCCAAAAGGAGTCGTCCTGTAAACAGGATCTTTACACACATACCCATTGAGATAAATATAATTTTTATTTTTTAATAGTTCCTGCTCAGAAACTTCCTTCGCTTCTAGAATGAATACTGTTAAAATCAGTCTGTTTTTACCTTCTTCATACTGATTATAAGACCTAAACTGACCTAACACTTCTAATATCTTACCTTCTATATTTCCTATTGTTGGCAGTAGACGCTCCGAAATAGTAACTGGTAAAATATCATAGGAATCACTTAATCTTGGTACCTCCAGATCAAAAGTGTAAAACCCTTCCCCGTACACTTTATGACTAAATCGAATATCACTTACTACCTTCCCGATCAGCAGTACCTCATTATTTTCTAATATATGTTCTACCATTCCCTACCCTCTCCTTATCCTCTTTTTGTTCTTTAACAGTTTCATCTGTCAATATAATATCTATTCTTTCATGTACAACTTTATACCATATTATAGATATTATTTTCCAAAACAAATGTACTTGTATCAAACCCATAAAGGACACAAATTGCAGCTCCTGCTAATAATTCTTCTGTACATTTAGTCTTTCCCCACACTGGAAATTCTACCGGGGTCGTAAAGGTTCCCTTCTTCGTAGGTATACAAGTCTGTATGCAGCACTGCAGCTTTGTAATACCTTCTGGACTTTGCTGTGCACTGGATAAAGAGATGTCTGCATCATTGTGCCATCCATAGGTAATACATTCCTTACCTTTAATATTATAAGTGTCCGGAATAAGGTAGCATTTACACTTGAATGATTTCAAAATCTTGTTTTCAAAATAACCCTTATGGTTTAAATCAGGTTTATTTGGGAGAAAATAATCAAATAGTACAATGATATCAAAGCTGACATGTCTATACAAATCTTTTTCTACACTATTTCTTTTAAATTCGACAAGCAATAGATCTACCTTATTTTCCTTGTCTAAGCATTGGACATAACTTTTTATAGATAATAATTTATTATTTTTGTACAAAATGGGTTGTTCAGGCGCTATATGGTCTATTTTTATCCTATGCTTTTTACTTATAGCATATATATAATCCAGTGTTTCTTTTCCCATATCTAACGTATTATCTATACCTATTGTAATCATCTGCCAATCTCCTTTAACCGTGATATAGTCTTATTTAGTTTTTACTGTAAATACTATTTTTATGTTTGAGCAGATCGAAAATTTGTCCTTCACCTCAGACTTTTTCTTATAATAAAATCTATATCCTATAAAACGACAGATTACAAGTGATATATATAGACATTTCACTTCGCGTTTATACTATATATTGTATTTATGACTTGCAAACAGCTCTATTCTATGTTAAATTAAATTAACTGTTATTCCCATTCACTTATTACTATATATGTCAGGAGGACATTATTTAATGATGGTCAACTTAAAAGATCTTATAACACCTTATTATACCGCTTCTCTAAATGAGAGCACCCAAACTGTGTATGACTTATTTACTTGGCACGCTGTTGATGTTAAAATAACCGATTATAAAACAGGCCAGATTATCGTACATATGGAGAATCTAGAGTTTCCTACCCACTTTTCCCAGTCTGCTTGTGATATTATCGCTAGCAAGTATTTTAGAAGAAGTGGCGTACCTACGCCGGCTGGCTGTGAAACCTCCTTTAAGCAAGTCGTTCACCGTATGGTCAATTTTTGGACCCTTTCAGCTTATGATGAAGGTTTAATTGATGAAGACTCGAAATCAATTGTTTATAATGAGCTGGCCTATATGATGCTGGCACAAATGTGGGCACCTAACAGTCCTCAATGGTTTAACACTGGTTTAAAATCCAGTTATGATATTTCAGGCCCTAGCCAAGGGCACTACTATTACGACCCTAGGCTCAAAGATGTGGTTTTATCACCAGATGCTTATACAAGAACTCAAGGATCTGCTTGTTTTATCGTGAGTGTCCGTGATTCGCTTTTGGGGGACAAATCGATTACCGATCAGTTGGCTACGGAAACAAGACTTTTTAAATACGGCTCAGGCGTAGGCTCTAACTGGTCTTCTATCCGCGGCAAAGGTGAAACCTTATCTGGCGGCGGTAAATCCTCTGGGCTTATGAGTTTTCTCAAAGTCTTTGACCGCAATGCAGGAGCTATCAAATCCGGTGGTACAACAAGACGTGCGGCTAAAATGAATATTTTAGATATTGATCATCCTGAAATAGAAGATTTTATTAATTGGAAGGCTCATGAGGAAGACAAGGTGGCGGCTTTAGGCAAAATGGGATATGATACCCATTTTGATGGTGAGGCTTACGAAACTGTTTCTGGTCAAAATGCTAATAACTCTGTTAGAGTAACTGATACCTTTATGTCACAAGTTAATGATCCTACGGCTATGATCCCGCTCACTAACAGATTAGATGGTCAGGTATCCACAGAGGTCTTAATCAAAGATTTATATGATAAAATCTCCTATGCGGCTTGGCGTTCTGGAGACCCTGGCATGCAGTTTGATGATACAATCAATGCCTGGCATACGGCTCCTGCGGGAGAAGACGGCAATGCCTTTGCTCCCCACAACCGTATCAATGCCAGTAACCCTTGCTCGGAATATATGTTTCTTGACGATACAGCCTGCAACTTAGCAAGTATTAATTTATTAAATTTTTATGATGCAGACAGCCGAAAGCTAGATATAGAAGGATACATGCATTGTATTAAAATGGTTCAGATTGTTTTGGAAGCCACGATTCATCAGGGTCAGTTCCCAACCCCTGACATTGCAAGAAGATCTTATCACTTCAGAACAACAGGCCTTGGACTTACCAACCTGGGTGCTTTATTTATGCTCATGGGACTCCCTTATGACAGTGAAGAATCCCGTCATCTCGGATCTGCTGTGATGAGTTTGTTAACAGGTTACTCTTATTATATTTCTTCTTTGTTTGCCAAAGAAATAGGTGCTTTCACTTACTTTGAAAGTAACAAACCCCATATGATGAAGGTCATACGTAACCATGCTAAATGCAGCAGGTACAGTGACAGTGACTCGCAGCTTGAAGGGCTTAATTATTCTCCTGTTTTATTAGATCATAATGTACTTATAAACCTTGGATTTGCTGATTTAAGTGCCGTCCTCAAAAATACCTGGGAACAGACTATCACTTCTGGTGAGCAATATGGTTTTAGAAACGCACAGGTTTCGGTTCTTGCCCCTACTGGGACCATTGCCTTTGCAATGGACTGTGCAACAACTTCTTCTGAGCCCTTTTTCAGTCATGTGGCCTATAAGAAGCTTGTAGGCGGCGGCAGTATGGAAATCGTCAACCCTCTCATAAGTGAGGTGCTTATCCATCTAGGTTATCCTTCCCATGAAGTAGAAGCCATTAAAGCCTATATTTTAAGAAAAGAAGAAAAAGATGGTTATACTGCTTTGGTAGACGGCAAGATTGAAGGGGCTCCTTACCTTAAAGAAGCGCATTATCCTATCTTTGATACGGCCAACAAATGCGGAACTGGTCAGCGCTATATTGCTCCCGAAGGTCATGTAAAGATGATGGCCGCCTTAACCCCTCATGTTTCAGGAGCCATTTCCAAAACGGTCAACCTTCCCCAAGATGCTACTTTGGAAGACATTGCAGCTATTTATCATCTTTCTTGGCAGATGGGGGTCAAAGCTATTGCTTTATATCGTGATGGATGCAAAACTAGTCAGCCCCTTAATACAACTATGAATACCTCTGTGTCAGCTGATCTTGAAAACCTTACCTACCAAGCACTTCTTGAATATGCTCAGCAGAAAGAGACCTCTTTAAAAGCTCCTCTTAGAACTAAACCAACAGGAATCCGTAAAGCTCATGTTCATGAAGCAGAAATTGCCGGACTAAAGCTTTATATTACCGTCTCCTTTTATGAAGATGGTAAACTTGGCGAATTGTATGTTTCTGCGGGACGGCAAGGTTCTTTGGTCAAAGGACTTTTAGATAGTCTTTCTACTACCGTTTCTGAAATGCTGCAGTATGGTGTACCGGCCAGGGACATTGCCAGTATGTACAGAGGTCAAAAATTTGAACCAAGCGGTTTTGTTTATGGTCATCCTTATATTAAAATGGCAGACTCTATCTCAGATCTTATCAGTAAGATTATAGATATCGAACTAGGGGACTTTACTTATTCTCAAGTCAAGCCCACTCCTTCTGCTGAAAAACCCGCAACTCCAACTTCTTCAGGCAGTATCAAATTATATGGTGAAACCTGTCCTTCCTGCAAAAGTGAAAGACTTGTTAAAAATGGTACTTGTAAAGTGTGTATTGATTGCGGTACAACCACTGGATGCAGTTAAAAAATGTAACTTTTTACCTCCTCTTGCATATTATATAATTAGACAATTTACCTGACACCCATGGTACTATATTAAGAGAGAGGCGAGTATACAAAAATGAATACGCCCAGTAGTCATGTTATAGAAACCTTAAAAAAAGAGTTAACACTTGCTATCATCCATAATCATTACAACTTATTAGCTCCCGAAGTATTAAGCTTGAGTATACAATTAGACGACTTAACAACTCCCCTATTTAAACATCAGCTTGAAAAGGCTAAACGTTCATCGATATAGTATAATGACTAAAAGGTTATAAGAGTTCGCTCTTATAACCTTTATTTATGACTACGGATTCAGCTTATGCTGCCTGCCTTCAAAATCTAATCTATAAGGCTCATTTTGTATAATAAGCTCTGAAACAGGTACGATTTCATATCCCTTATCCAAAATGCCTTTAATGATACTATCAAGTGCAGCTGCTGTATGTTTTGCACCATTATGCAATAAGATAATAGAGCCCGGCCTTAGATTTTTATGGTTAACCACTTTATCTATAAGCGGCTGAACCCCTTCAGATTTCCAATCAATAGAATCCACATCCCATTGTACAATATGATAATGACACTCTCTAGCTGCTTCTATCACTGTATTGTTATATTCGCCATAAGGGGGCCTAAAAAGATTGGTTTCTTTACCAGTTGCCTGTTTAATGGTTTCATGTGCTCCCATAATATCTTTTTTAGCCTCTTCTTTGCTCATCCTGCTCATATGAGGATGTTTATCCGAATGATTGGCAATGTCATGACCTGCTTCTGCCAGCTTTTTAACCTCAACGGGGTATTTTCTCACCCAATCGCCTACTACAAAAAAAGTGGTTTTGACCTTGTACTTTTCAAGAATCTCCAGTAACTGATCCGTGTCTTCTGCTCCCCACGCTGCGTCAAAAGATAATGCCACCTTTTTTTCACCATTGGTATTGACGCAATAAATAGGTAAAAGCTTAGAGTCCACTGCTTTACTATACAAAGCTTTATTTAAAATAGAGACACTGAACGCTCCTATCAAAAATACCCAAAACAAATAGTGTTTTTTCTTATAAAAAGTATGTTTCAATTCTAGTCCTCCTGTTGTTCATTATTTATGCCGCTTACTCTACGTGCTTATTTTGTGTGTCTCATTTATTTTTATGCAACTAAAAAAACTCCATTTAATGGAGTTATTGATCTAAGCAAATATTCTTTTATATCCAATAATAGGGTCACAGCCTCTTTCCCACATTGCATCAATACATACCGATTTGCCAGGTACAGGCGAATGGATAATCTTGTTATCCCCTACATAAATGGCCACATGTCTTACACTGCCGCCCACACCATAAAATACTAAATCTCCAGGTAAAAGCTCTGATTTAGATACATCTTTACCATCAGCTGCATATTGTGAACGTGAGCTTCTTTCTAAGCTTACATTAAAATTCGAATAAATCTGTTGTGTAAATCCTGAACAATCTACACCTGTTTTTAAGCTCGTCCCACCACTTCTATAAGGCACCCCGATAAACTGTTTGGCATAGTCTACAACTTCTTCACCTTTTGCTGTCACTTCTGCCTTTTTCTCAGGCTGTTTTTCTTCTACTTTTTCTTCTACTTCTATGTATATCTTTTCTATATAAACCACTTCATCATTTTCAAGAGTTATACCGTAATAATTATCTATTTCTTCTGCTATGACTATTTGTTCTCCTGCATTCAGATAACATGCTGTTATCCCCTCTGCCGAAGGCGTCTTATACGCTAAAATGTTTTCCTTGACTACGCCTTTGCTGAATTCTTCTGCCCATACATTCGCTGTAAAAATTGTAAATACTGCAAGCATAACTGGTATCCATTTTAATAGTCCTTTTTTCACGGTTCTTTCCCCCTAGAAAGTTGTCTATTTCTAATATCTTATGTACTTGTTTAATATTTGTTACAAAATTATTATAAACTATAATCAAATATGTGTCAACTACTGGATGTTCTATTCATAATTGATTTAAATGTTCCAGATTAATTTAAAACTCTTTTAATACCTATAAGGGGTTTTCCATAGTGAAGCCTACTCATTTTGATACCACTTCTGGCATCACTGGCATGGACAATTTGCCCATTTCCAGCATAGATGGCTACATGGTCAATAGTTCTTCCATTTGAACCATAAAACACTAAATCGCCTGGCTGTATCTCACTCTCACTAACCTTATAACCATTTGAAGCATATTGCGCCCTAGAACTTCTCTGAATTTGAACCCCAAAATGTTTCATAATCTGCTGAGTAAAACCTGAGCAATCCACTCCTCCAGTGAGACTATTACCGCCGTAGACATATCTGCCGCCTAAAAACTGTTTGGCATAGGCAACAACTTCTTCACCTTGAGTGGCGCTTTGTCCTAATACCTGTGATGCATCTGCCGTAGCAAACTCTGTTTTTTTGTAAGGCAGCCCATCCAGTCCCTGTTCGCTTAATTGATCTTTATAAATATATCCTTCTTTATCATTCACTTTGATTTTGTAAAAATCATCTTGCCTCTCTGATACCAATACAAGTTCGCCGTCTTTTAAAAAATCTATAATGTCTGCTTCCGGATCTGCATTTTCTCTTACTTTTGTTTCTTCGTGGGTTGCATATGTAATCTCTCCAACTAACTCAATCTCTTCTTTTTTTACTGTATGTAACAAATCTGAATCTATCTGTATGATATACGCATCATCTTGCTTTTCTACTATATTAATAAGTTGTCCTTTTTCTAAAAGTAGGCTGTCGTTTAAAGCTTCTTCGGTGTCTCTTGATAACTTTGTGTCTTCAGAGACATTGATCATCAGGTCATCTTTTATTGTTCCATATACAGCCGCATTAGCCGTCCCCATAATTGACAGTGATACAATCCCCATTATTAGTAATTTATTAAGTCTCATTGTATTCCTCCTAATGCTTTTTTATTAGTTGTTAAATATATGTTATATTTATTAACAACTTATTACAAAGTTATTATATATTTTTTCCAGAGGTTTGTCAATAATTGTATGATTAAATTTCTACCATTTTTTTCCTCTTTGATTTTTTAGGAACTGTCTCCCCCTATTGAGAGTTTTAAAATCAGTTTTAGACAAAAAAACAGTTGTTTTACGGCAATCAAGCAGTTAGTATGTAATTATAGAAGCGTTAGTCATTATTTTCTAAGATGGGGTGATAGAAATGAAGGAAAGAGAACCTATTATTGAAGAATTACATACAGATTCAGTTTGGTCTAAACTCGTTCGTATCTTAAATATCCGTGAAAGCTACACCCCTTGGCGGGTTGCCCTAAGAATATCTCTCATCTATCTGGTTTTAGGCTCCCTTTGGATTTTATTATCCGATAAAGTCGTTGAACTATTTGTCAGAAGTAAACAAACGATGATCTTTATCAGTATGATAAAGGGCTGGTTTTACGTGGGTACTACTGCATGGCTTATTTTCTTTCTCATTTATAGTGTTCTAAAGCGTATTAAATTGATTGAAAAAGAATTAAGAAGTAAAAACGAGGAGCTTTCGGCCATTTATGAAGAACTCGTTGCTTCGGAAGAAGAACTGAGATGGCAGCTTGATGAAATAATACGCCACCAAGAAAAACTTAAGATCAGTGAAGAACGGTTTCGCCTGGCACTTGAAGGCTCCAATGATTTGATTTGGGATATTGATTTTATTTCTAACCAACACTATTTTTCTGAACGCTGGAGTGACTTTTTGGGTTATGACAGTGAAGACTTCCCCACAAGCTTTGAAACCTTGGCAAACTTTTTACATCCTGATGATCTCCAACCTCTTGAAAAAGCAACTAACGATTATTTCGAAGGAAAATTACCCTTTTATAGCTGTGAACATAGGCTTCTTACCAAAGAAGGGAGTTATAAGTGGTTTTATTCCCGCGGTAAAGCCCTGAGAGATGCTTCTGGCAAAATCATTCGTTTTGCCGGTTCTCTTTCTGATGTTACTGAAACCAAAAAAAACGCCCTCGAGCTTCAAAACAGCTATGAGGAACTTGAGGCTACCTATGAAGAACTATACGGTACTCAGGAGGAACTGACCAGACAAAATATGGCCCTGCATGATTATCAAAAAACGCTTCACCAAATGGCCTATTATGACCACTTAACCGGTTTACCAAACAGAATGCACCTGTATGAAGATCTGTCCCGTCAATTAAAAGACTTTCCTGACCGTCATAAAGCACTTTTATTTATCGACTTAGATAATTTCAAATTTATAAATGATACTTTAGGTCATGCCATAGGTGATGAATTGATCTCTAATATCGGCCATAGGCTAAAAAACTTATTGATTACAGACCATATTATCTCCCGCCTTGGGGGCGATGAGTTTATCATCT
This sequence comes from Clostridia bacterium, assembly GCA_029239935.1. Next base: position 10,248 of record JARBTY010000089.1, read on the forward strand.
GTTTGTATCAGTATAACGCTTTAGATGAGGTAACATCAGCCTCAAAAAAAATCATTCAATGTTTGGATCAGCCTTTTAAAATTAGAAATAGCATACTACATATAACAATGAGTATCGGTATCGCTTTATATCCTGAACACGGAACCACTTCAGATGAACTTTTAAAAAATGCTGATATTGCCATGTACAAGGCTAAAGCAAGAGGTAAAAACCGTTATGTCGTTTATCATAATGAGATGAATGCTTCTATAAAAGAGCGCATGTTAATAGAAGAAAATTTACGTACTGCCTTGTTTCATAATGAATTTAGGGTATATTATCAGCCACAAATAGATACTGAAACCCAACAAATCTGTGGATTTGAAGCCCTTATCCGATGGCAAAATAAAGATTTGGGTGTTGTCCCTCCTCTTAAATTTATCCCAATAGCTGAGGAAACCCATCTGATTATCCCTATTGGCCAATGGGTCTTAAAACAAGCTTGTACCTTCCTTAAAACCCTCCATAACCAAGGTTTTAGTTCCCTTAACATGTCTGTCAACATCTCTATGCTGCAGCTTGTGCAGGAGGATTTTATAGAGTCTGTCATGGAGATTTTGGACTTAACCGAGCTGGCCCCTCGTTATCTTGAATTAGAAATCACCGAATCTATCTTAATGGAATCCTATGAAGCAATCTCCCTAAAACTTCAGCAGCTGAGACTGGCGGGCATTCAAATAGCGCTTGATGATTTTGGACAAGGTTATTCTTCACTGAGCTACCTTAAGCGCCTTCCTATTAATACGTTAAAAATAGACAAGCTTTTTATCGATAACATTGGCCTGAGTGCAGCAGAAAATGAACTGGCTGATGTGATTGTTATGATAGGCCGTCGAATGGGGTTAACTGTACTGGCAGAAGGTGTTGAGACCAAAGAGCAGCTTGATTATCTAAAACACTATAAGTGTGATAAAATCCAGGGGTATTACTTTAGTGAGGCACTTCCAGAGGAAGAAGCGG
>JARBTY010000343.1 GCA_029239935.1 Clostridia bacterium
GCTAAACCTAATACTAATGATTTTTTCATGTTATAATCCCCTCTCATCATTAAAAAATATATTCTTGACTCACATTGAGTTAGAATTCCACATTATTTGTTGCCGCGTTTACGCATTGTATCTAATAATACTGCAAGCACAAGCACACATCCTGTAATAACAATCTGCCATTCCTGTGCTACACCCATAACTTTTAATCCATTGGTAAGGGTGCTTATAATAAAGGCTCCTATAACAGTTCCAAGGATTGTACCTTCTCCGCCTACCATAGAGGTACCACCAATAACTACTGATGCAATAGCATCTAGTTCATAGCCTGCCCCAAGAGCCGGCTGAGCTGAATCAAGACGTGCTGCCATAACAATACCTGCCATACCTGCAAAAGCGCCACAAAGTGCATAAATAGCTGTTTTCCATTTAGCAACATTAACCCCTGAAAGTCTTGTGGCCTCTTCATTACTTCCTATCGCAAAGTTGTATCTGCCAAGCTTTGTCTTGTTAAGAATAACTGCCGCTATAACAGCCATCACCAAAAATACAAAGATACCATTTGGCACACTATACTTGCCCTCTGCTCCAAACTTTAAAATGGAACCAGCTGCAATCTGTCTAAAACTTGGGGTATCACTGAAATAAATAGGTTTTGTTCCTGATACTACAAGGGATAATCCTTTTGTAATCATCATAACCCCAAGTGTTGCGATAAAAGGCTGTAATTTCAATCTTGAGATGATCGTACCACTTAAAAATCCAAAAAATGCTCCAGTAAATATAGCTATGAGAACCCCTACCCATATAGGCATCCCCATATTTGTTATAGTAACTCCCGCCATAACCGATGAAAAGGTCATAACAGTTCCTATGGATAAGTCGATGCCCCCTGTGATAATAACAAAGATGATTCCTAATGCTAAAATACCATTCACACAAGTTGATAACATAATCGATACAATATTATCAAAAGTTAAAAAGAATGGTGATGCCAATGTGAAAAATATAAGTAAGATAATCAGCGCTCCGAAAGCTAAAAACTTTTGAGCATTGGCTGCATTAAAAACAGATTTTTTTTCCATTTTCCTATTCCCTCCCTAAGTAAAGTGTTATGCTCTAAGCTTCTCTTTTTGTTGCATATTTTATAATTTCTTCCTGACTTGCACTGTTAATATCTAGTTCTCCTGTTATACGTCCTTCACACATCACAATGACTCTGTTACTCATACGAAGTATTTCAGGAAGTTCAGAAGAAATCATTATAATAGACTTTCCTTCTTTAGCAAGCTGTGAAAGAAGTTTGTATATTTCACTTTTTGCGCCTACGTCTATACCCTTAGTAGGCTCATCAAAAATGAGAATATCACAGTCTCTTAAGAGCCATTTTGCAATAACTACTTTTTGCTGATTACCTCCGGATAAATTTTTAACTTTTTGTTTTGGCCCCGGTGTTTTGATACTAAGCTTTTCGATATAGTCTTTACTTGTTGCTGTCACTGAACTCATATCCGTGAAACCAAGCTTATTCGTATATTTATCTATACAGGCAAGCGCAATATTCTGCTCTACTGTCTCACCTAAAGTAAGTCCATAACGTTTTCTGTCTTCTGACAAATAACCAATACCATGCCCAACAGCATGTTCTGGTCTTAAAATCGTTACTTTTTGTCCTTTAACATAGATTTCACCTGTCTCATATTTATCTGCTCCAAAAATTGCTCTGGCTACTTCTGTTCTTCCTGCACCCATAAGTCCTGAAAAGCCGAGTATTTCACCTTTATAAAGCTTAAAGTTTACGTTCCTTATGGCTTTGCCTCTGTTAAGGTTTTTAACTTCCAGCACCACTTCATTAAGATCCGTATAGTTATGCTCATTAGCGGTTTCATAAATAGTTCTGCCAACCATCAGATTAATAACTTGCTGAATATCGGTTTCTTGTGTATTAACGGTATCTACATAAGTACCATCCCGCATAACCGTTATTCTATCTGTAATCCTTTTAATCTCATCCATTCTATGAGAGATATAAACAATACCTACTCCTTTAGCTTTAAGATGATTAATCATTTTAAAGAGTTCATCTATTTCTGATTCAGTTAATGCTGTTGTTGGCTCATCCATAACCAGTATCTGTGAGTCAAAGGATAGTGCTTTTGCTATCTCTATCATCTGCTGCATCGCGACAGTTAATTTGCCGACTTTAGCCTTTGGATCCAATTTAAGATGCATCGCATCAAATAACGCTTGAGCCCTTTTATTCGCTTCATTATCATTTACAAATAATTTATTTTTACCTGTAAATTCTCTGCCAATAAACATGTTTTGCGCAGCTGTCAAATGAGGCATAAGATTAAGTTCTTGGTGAACAATACAGATTCCAAGTTCTTGTGCTTCTTTAGTGCCATTTAATTCAATCTCTTTGCCTTTATAAATCACTTTTCCCTCGTCTTTTTTATAGACACCTGTAAGTATTTTCATAAGTGTAGATTTGCCCGCACCATTTTCGCCAACTAATGCATGTACTTCTCCCGCTTTTAATTCA
>JARBTY010000344.1 GCA_029239935.1 Clostridia bacterium
TAAAATGAAATTCAGTCATATGCTCATTGCTAGAAATATTTCCAAAAATAAAGGCCGAATGCTGATGGGGATCTTTGGCGTTATGGGATGCTCAGGTCTGATTTTAGGAGCACTTACCCTAAATAATACCATAAGCGGGATCAGCAAGACCATGTATGAAGAAGTGTATTCTTATGATCATATTGCTATGCTAGATGATAAAACAACTGATAAAGATATTTACAATCTTCATTTAGATGGGGTGGTTCAACATATGCAGGAATCTGGCATTCAAATACTTGCAGCTAGTGGTGAAAGAAGAATGGCACGGATCACGATTTTAGATGGAGGCAGCCCTCTTCTTCATCTGATTGATATGCAAAAGCGGCCTATAACAGTTGATCAAGAGGGGATTGTTTTATCCAATAAATTGGCAGAAACACTAGGGGTCATACAAGGAGAGACAGTTAAGCTTAAAGTAATAGATGACAGTTATCAGGAGGTTGTGGTTAAAGACATTACCCATCTGGTATCCAATCAGGGTATTTATATTTCAAGAGAGCTATGGGAGAAAATGGGAGAGAAGTATAGGCCTACATCTGTATTCATTAAGTGGCACTCAAAGGATAGAAGTTTTCTCCAAAGTGACTATGTAGAAAGTTATGAAGCAGTGGAAAATCAAAAAGCAAGTTTTGAGGAAAACCTTAAAATTGTTTATCTATCAGTTGTACTTCTTATTACTTTTGGAGGGATTCTCGCCTTTGTAGTTCTTTATAATTTAAGTATTTTAAATTTCTTTGAAAGACTAAGAGATTTGGCAACTTTGCAGGTACTTGGCTTTTATAAGAAAGAAATAAGGGCATTGGTACTGGTAGAAAATCTTGTTTCAGCTATAGTAGGTATTTTTGCTGGGATTCCTTTAGGGAAGCTTATTACAGATATTATCATCAAAGGCTTTGGCGAAAACCTTGATCTTATCAGTCAGGTAAGCAGGCTAAATGTTCTAATAGCAGGAGTCATTACCTTTATATTTGTTATCATTGTGAATCTTGTTGTAGCTAAAAAAATTGAAACCATTGAGATGCTTCAATCATTAAAAAGTGTGGAGTAGAGGAGCCATGAAATGAAAAAAACAAAATGGATTGTTGGAATACTGGGAATAGCCATAATAGCAGGGGTTACATTATATTACATAAGCCAAAAAAAGGAAGACGCTAGAAATGAAGAAACAACGGAAGTGATTCATCAAATAGGAGAAGAGGCTGGTAATAAAAATAATATTATAGCTTGGGGAGAAGTAGGCTATACCAATAGCCAGGAGATTAATATTGATTTTCCGGCAACAGTCCGCTCAGTAGAAGTTAAAGAGGGAGATAGCATTAAAAAAGGTGATGTGTTAGTGACACTGGATATTGAGGAGTATAAAAAGAATATCCAAAAGATGGAGCAACAGGTTCTTATTAATGAAATCCTATTAGAAGATGTTACTCAGGATAAGAGCGCTTTATCTGCTGAAATCAGCCAGATTAAAGGGGATATTGCTAAAAAAACAAAAGAATATAATCAAGGAACAAATGCAGAGTTTCAAATACTGAAGACCCGTTTAACGAGGATGAATAAAGAGATTGAAGATACCAAAAAAGATTACGAAAAACAAAAAAAGCTTTTTGAGGTGGGCGGGGTTGCTGAACATACCTTAGAAAATGATGAGGATGTCATCGACCAAAAGGAAAAAGCTAAAATAGAAATAGAAAATAATATTAGAAAAATAAAAGACGCTCTAAAGGATGAAATCAACGCCTTAAACACGGGACTCAAGTATAAAGAAGTACAGCTTGTAAAAATGCAAATAAGTAATACAGTTAATAGGGATAGGCAAAATGTCAGTATCGATCTTTCACAGTTGGATTTAGAAATCATGAAAAACAAGCTGGAAAAAAACTATCTCTTAGATAATAAAATTGTTTCAGATATGGAAAGGGGTATGATAAAAAGTATTTCCGTTATTGAAGGAAGCAAATTGGGGACACAAAATACGGCAGGAAGAGTACTGGAGATGATTGATGCAAATACTATTGTTGTAAGGGCAGAGGTCCCAGAGGAATTTATTACTCAAATAAAAGAAGGAGACAAGGCAGAGATTGTTCCTAAAGCAGATACAAAGGAGAGCATTGAGGCAGTTGTAACCCATATTTCCAAAATAGCAGTAGAAAAAGACGGCAAACGTATTGTTAAAGTAGAAGTTAAGCCACAGACTCCGACAGGTCTTTTAAACCCCGGGTACAGTGCAGATGTTACATTTGAAATAGATTAATCATTTGTTTATTAAATAGAACATTTTTAAAAAAAATTAATATTATAATATGGAAAGGAGTTGGTAAAAATGGAATTAGAAGGAAATAAAAATACTGATATGCAGAAGTTATATAATGAGTGTACAAAAATGATGTATTATCACACTGTTTTAAGAATGCACGACGGAATGGAGATAGATGGTATTATTGAAAGTGTGGAGCCTGATCATGTTAATATTCTTGTTGGTGAGGATGTCAT
>JARBTY010000090.1 GCA_029239935.1 Clostridia bacterium
TATAGGCAGCATACCCATTATACAAGTTCAGGATATTGTTAAAAGTGAAGACTGCCTCATACTCACCCATATCTATGATGGCAGGGAACTCAGCCTTGCCTATGCAACGGAAACACTCAAATACATTCAAACTTTATGGGGAGGAAAGGTTATTCTAAAAACCACCTTGTCTCAAATATCAAGAAAGATTATATGCAGTGAGAGCAAAAAAGTATCTATTGAAAATGGATAAATCATAGGCACGAGGATTTACTGCTACAGAGAGGGCGTATGCCATTGTAGTGATCAATCTTCGTGCCTGTATGTTGCTGTTATTTAAATTTAAAAGCGCTTACTGTGTCGCTGAGGTTGTCCGATGAGTGCGAAAGCACTTTGGAGATCTGCTCAACCTGCGAGGTTTGCTTGAGAATACTGCGAGGTTTGCTTGAGAATAGACTGCACTAACTCCAAAGCAGTTTCACTTCGGTGGGCACTTTTTGCCGTATTTTTATCAAGAACGGCAGCTGTTTCTTTGATATTTAAAGAAAGGTCGTTGATTTCATCAGCCTGTACTTTGATGAGATCGGAAATAGATTGCAGATTGCCCGTTACCCCAGAGATATCTTCCTGGATTTTATTAAAGGTAGAAATAGAGGCTTTAACGATAGTGCTTTCTTCATTGACTTTAATGCCAATATTTTCAACGTTTTGAATCGTATTTTGTGTTTCATTTTGTACAGAAGAAATAAGCTGAGCAATAGAGATGGTCGCTTCGCTGGATTCTACAGCTAGTTTTGAAATTTCACTGGCTACGACAGCAAAACCTTTGCCAGCTTCTCCGGCTCTGGCAGATTCGATAGAAGCGTTAAGTGCAAGGAGCTTAGTCTGTTTACTGATAGCTTGTATAAGATTAGTAACCTGACTGATTTCTTCAGAATATTTTTGTAGGACAAGGATGCTTTGAAGGGTATCTTTCATAGTGCCTTCCAGTTCAGTAACAGTAGCAAGTACTTGCTCAGAAGATGCGGTGTTGGCCAGTGCATGTTCATTGGTATTTTGGGTTTGCATATTGACATGAGTGATGAGCTCTTTAACATCCTTGATAGAATCTGATATTAAAGTAAATTTTTCCTCTGCTGTTTGAAAAATTTTGTTTTGTTTTTCAAAGTTTTTGATAAAATAAGTGACTGAGGATTCAATAACCTTTGTATCTTCTTTTACCCCTTCGGTCATTGTTGAAAGCCCTCTAGCGGAAGTTTTGGATTCTTTTGAAGCTTGCCCGATACGTTTAATTAAACTCATTTGACTGTTAATAAACTTATTAAACCATCTGGATAGTTCACCAATTTCATCTCTTGAAGCTTTGTTGACACGGATCGTAAGGTCCCCCTCACCTTCAGCAATCTGCTGTAAGATAGTGATGGTTTTATTTAAGGGGGCAGTTACTAGCTTTTTGACAATGTAAGCGGTTATAAATGTTATCAAAAACCAAATGACAGCTAGTCTCGCAAGCTCAAAGGAATGCGTCAAGCGGGAGAGGAAGTGATTGCCAAAAAGTAATAGGGCACTGCTTAGTCCGCTTATGACAGGAATCTTTAGACTAAGGCTTGAAAAATGGTAGATTTCTGAGATATCTCCCTCACACATCATGCCCCAAGTCTCCTCACAGTGGGGAGGCTTGATAAGTGTACCTTTACCTCCAACAGGAATATGCCTGTAATCAGGATAACCAGGCCAGCAGTCTAGGTTCTCACCGTTTTGTATGGTATTATGAACACCGATATGGAGTGTATGAGTAGCAGGATCATTAAATACAATTTCAAACTCCGTATGCTTTTGTATTTGTATAACACCCCAGCGCTTGGTCTTAACACCTTGTTTGAGGTTTTCTCCCAAAGTAAAAGTATCATCTTCAAAACGACTTCTTGAAATAGCCGTTCCGGCGACAATCCCACGGTTAGATTTGACCATAAACAAATAGTTATCCCCAGAGTCTTTATAAATATGCGTATCTTCATCTTGAATAATGTCACTCATGACATCATTCGGGATGCGGCCGCAAAGTATGGACGTTCTGCCGGTATTTTCATTTTTAAAAGGAAGTGAAAACATAAGGGTTACTTCATCCGAAAAGTTAGAGTTAAACTTGCCGATCTCTAGTGTAGCGGTGTCGATATAGGGACCATACATCAGAGGTTTTCTTTCCATGCCAGAAATATAATTAGGCAGGTCATTCATATAGACTCCAACATGCTTGGGATAAGTTGAGGAATAGATCTTGCCCTCTTGGTTAATCAAAAAAAGCTCAGAGAAGTCTTTGAATTGTTCAGATTTGGCACTTAGAATAGAGGTTATTTCATCATAGTTAAGTTCATTTTGATTGAAATAAGCCAGTACGGTGTCCCTTGTAAGTTCTAGCGATACCCAGGTATCTTTAAACCAGTTTTCTAATGCTTTTTTTCTCCCCCTTGAAATGCCTTCAAAAACCTGTTCAGAATGGGATCTCAAATTTTTATTAATCCAATAATTAAGTTTCAAAATCATGCCCCCTAGTTAGTAATATATATTGAAGTGAAAATAAACAATATGTATAAATAATAACAATTTATTAGAATTATGGCACATTAACCGTTAAAATGCAATATAAAGCCTTGGATTTGTTTGGACGATAGCATTTAAATATGATATAGTATTAGAAGTTAGTAAAGCGAGGACAGACGGAGGAAACTAAAGATGGATTTTAAACTATGTGCCATAGCAAGCGGGAGCAGCGGCAACTGTACTTTTTTGCAGGCTGGCGAGCAGATGTTTTTAATAGATATAGGAATAAGCGGCAAGAAGGTCACCGAAGGTCTAGGGGAGCTTGATATCGATCCTAAAGCCATACAAGGTATTTTTATTACGCACGAGCATATCGACCATATTAAGGGGGTAGGTATATTCAGCAGAAAATATGATACGCCTATTTATGCAACACAAAAAGCATGGGATAAAATGTTGGATGAAAATATGATAGGCAGTGTAAAGGATCATAATATCAGACCAATATGTAAAGAAGAAGCTTTGCATATTGAGGAGCTTAAGATATTTCCTTATACCATTTATCATGATGCCGTAGACCCAGTAGGCTATTCCTTTGAATATAAACAAAAAAAGATTACGATAGCGACGGATATAGGTATCATTGATGAACGGATTAAAGAAAATTTGAAAGGTTCTCATGGTATTTTATTAGAGTTTAATCATGATATTCATATGTTAGAGGCGGGCAGTTATCCTTTTTATCTCAAAAGACGCATCCTCAGCGATGTAGGGCATCTTAACAATGAAGCGGCTGCTGAAGTATTGAGGGACATTTATCATGAGGGGATGCAGTGGGCGATCCTTGGGCATTTAAGCAAAGATAATAATGTCCCAGACCTTGCCTATCTTACGGCAAAGATGGCATTGGAAGAAAAAAATATTAGGGTAGACAAAGATATTAAGGTGAGTGTCGCAAAGAGAGATCGGGTTTCAGAAATTCATTTTATTTAATAAAAATAATGGTATAAAAATGTTTAACTTGTTAATACTATCACTGTAATTGAATTCATTCAACTCATTGAGTATCCGAAAGGAGGGTTAACAATGGCTAAGAACAACAACAACCAATCAAAAAATAGCACAAAAAGTAATGCAAGTAATAAACAATCCTATAACATGGAAGTAGGACAAGATCTTACATCTAAAAACAGCAGCCAAAACAGCAGCCAAAACAATAGTCAAAATAACGCAAAAAACTGTAGATAATTTAACATAAAAAGATGATATAGAGAGGTTTCTCTATATCATCTTTTTATATAATGAAGAGGGCATTGAAAGACCTATCAGGTATTTTTATCAATAAGATATTTTGGAAGGTGATGAAGGATAAACAAAAAGGATAAAGGGCATTCTATATGAAAAATAGACATAGGATGTATTTATGGAAAAAAATAGTTTGAGTGAACATATTTTTTTATTTCCTTTCACATGGAAGTACATGACCAATAAAAAAAATGATTTATTTTTACAACATTTACAAATTCAAGATAAGGGTTTTGAAAGTCTTCAAAACTGGCAGCAAAATACGATTCATATCCAAGAAGATAAAGAGTATAATGAATTTGTTTATTTTTATAAACCTGTCCGGTCGGCTTTATATACCTTTCAAAAGGCACCGCTTATTGTACGGAACTACTGCTATAAAGGATTGGAAGAAGATAACTATTTTATTATAGGAGTTGATCAAAAGGAATATATTTTACAGGTTAAAGAGCTGCGTCTTAAGCTTTATAAGACAGGGATTGGGATATTATCAATGACCCTTTGCAATAAAAAGTATGAGGTGATACAGGATATACAAAACATCAACAGTTTTAGTAAATGTATTTATCCTCCGATGCTGCCTATTGAGAAAGCTAAAGAAGAGCTTTTTCCAGATTATATAAAAATCAAATTAAATACGCATCAAAAGATAGAGGAACATTTTACAGGAGATTATTATAAAGAAGCAATAACTATAACACCGCTTATTATGACTATATTAGGAAAGCCATTTATAAGCAAAGAGGAGGAACATAGGCAAGAAAGTCTTTTTATAGAACCTGTATTAGGCAATCAAATGTTTTGCCTGTGCCTTTATAAAAATCAAAAAATATTAGAAGCTATACAGCATGGAGCCATAGATGATCATTTAATAGAAAGTTTCATGACGATTAATAAAAAAATTATCTATCACCAGGAAGAAGCTATCAAGGAACAAGCAGAATTGGCTATTGAATACCTGAGAAGTGAAGGCAATATTTATGGGGTAAGCAGATTTTCACTGGTAGGGATTTCAAAGCAGCTTTTGAAAAGTAAGCTTTATGATCAGCTGGTGTCGCTTGTCATCATGCAGCGGGCCACCTTGCTTAGCTTATCCACAGAAATAGCCAGAGTATCTACCCTCCCCAAATACGATTTGGTCCCAGCGATACAAAGTATTTATGAAATTTATATCCAATTTATTAATCAGCTTTATTTTAAGGAGGTCACAGAAGATATACAAGGAAGCCGTATCTACGACAAACTTTCAAAACAGTTAAGGATAGAGGAAGAATTAAGACAGCTTGACTTTGAAATCAATGAAGTACACGAATATGCTGCGCTGATTGAACAATCAGAATCAAAATTTAAAGTGCAGCTCCTGACTATTATAGGAGCTGCACTCGTTATACCTACTTTTGCAACAGGTTTTTTTGGAATGAATATTTTTAAAGAAGAGATCATCAGATGGTGGATTAATAAAAATGTCGTTTTGTGGATGAATGGGTATGTTTTTTTACCCATAATGGTTATGGTAGCCTTGTGCACATGGACACGCAGGAGAACAAGAGCTACTTATATCAAGCATATGCTGCTGATGGGTGTGATTGCTATCAGTTTACTGGTTATTATCAAATATGGCTGCGGCTTAGGATAATCTTTAGACAAATAGATCTAGTTTTTGAAAGTGAACCGTATCGACCAGTCCTCTGTTTGTAAGGCGAAGATCTGGAAGAACAGCCAAAGAAAGAAGTGCCATAGTCATAAAAGGGGATATCATATGGCATCCCAATGCCTTCCAGGCCTCATCAATCTCAGCAACACGGCTGGCAACGACCTCAAGGGGATCTTCTGACATTAGCCCTGCAATAGGTAGGGGATTGAGAGCAAGAATTTTGTGGTTTTTTACAACCACCATACCGCCGCCTACTTCAGCTAAGGTATTAGCAGCTAAAGCCATGTCTTCATCATTGGTTCCGACAACCAATAGATTATGGGCATCGTGGGCAACTGTAGAAGCTACTGCACCGTCTTTGATAGAAAGACCTTTCACAAATCCTTTGCCCATTTGACCTGTTGCCTGGTGTCTTTCGATAACAACTGCTTTAACAATATCTCTAGCTATGTCGTTTTGAACCATGCCGTTTTTAACAGGAAGATCAGCCGTTAGATGATGGGTGCCAACTTTTGCTTCAATGATTTCAATCACATGAGCCTTAATAGAAGCGGCTTTAGAGGCTGGAGGTGCAGGGATTTCAAAATCTTGGCCTGTTAGAACTTTGCCAATATGCATCGTCTTTTTGGCAAATTCAGGGTAAGCTGGCCTCGCAACGGGGACAACCATTTGTTTCTCATTGGCTACAAGCTCGCCATTAATAAGTACTTTCTCAACCTTTACCTTTGAAAGATCACTGAGAAGAACGATATCCGCCCACTTGCCAGGGGAGATACTGCCAAGGTCGCGGCTGAGATTAAAACATTCCGCTACATTGATAGTGGCCATTTGAATAGCTGTAATCGGATTAACTCCTTCTTCGATGGCCCGCTTGATGATGTGATTCATATGACCTAAGTGCAATAAAGTGTCAGGGTGGGCATCATCGCTTACTAAATTGGCAAAGCGGGTATCAACGCTGTGCTCTGTAATAGCTTTTATAGTCTCTTTAACATCATGCCAAGCGGAACCTTCCCGAATCTGTACATACATACCCAATCGCATTTTAGCAAGTGCATCTTCTTTTCGGACAGTTTCGTGACAGCAGCGGGCGCCAGAAGCGATATAGGCATTGAGCCCAACAAGAGCCTCAGGCATAGGATAATGACCGGTAATGGTTTTATTATTTTTGAGTGTAGCAGACAGGGCTTTGTGTACTTCGGGGTCTGCATTAAGAACCCCAGGGAAATTCATCATTTCTCCAAGCCCTATAATGGTATCCCAGTCCATGGCCTCCTCAATATCTTCGCTGCTAAGAACGGCGCCTGTATCTTCAAGACCCGGTGTTGCAGGAACACAGCTCGGCATAGTTGTATACACATTTAGAGGACTTTTAAGCCCGTCTTCAATCATCAGTTTAATGCCTGCCATACCAAGTACATTGGCAATCTCATGGGGATCCATGAAAATAGCAGTTGTACCATGAGGGATGACGGCTTTTGCATATTCACTGACAGACAACATACTACTTTCTACATGGATATGCCCATCCATAAAACCTGGCGTTATATAAAGCTCACTGGCGTCTATAATGATGGTATCTTTTCCTATTGTATGAGATGCATCGCCTACCAAAGCAATACGGCCATGGGTAATAGCGACGTCTGTATGCTCTAATATTTCAGCTGTATTTACATTGACTAATCGGCCGTTTTTAATGACAACGTCAGCACTTTTTTGACCAGTGCTGACGAGGACGAGTTCTTTTGTAACATCAGCTAATGCATATCTTTTATTCATTCCGACCCCTCCTAAAAGTTATTTCAACTATCATAACACTTGGTCCCAGAATTTGCAATAAAAGAAGAGGCATTGGGTGCTACAGCGTTTTCATTTCTTCAATAAGATGTTTAAAGGTTGTGAGGGCAGCTTCTATAGGCTCAGAAGTACTCATATCCACGCCGGCTATTTTGAGAAGATCGATAGGGTCTTTTGAGGAGCCACCGCTTAAAAAGCTTAAATAGTCATCTACAGCTGGCTGCCCTTCAGTTAAAATACGGTTTGAAAGGGCTATAGCAGCTGAATAACCTGTAGCATACTGATAAACATAGAAAGGAGAATAAAAATGAGGGATTCTGGCCCATTCATTTTCTATCAGCTGATCAACGTGGAGGGTATCGCCGTGATACTTTTTAACTAAGCTGTAATAAGTACTGCAAAGAAATTCGGCTGTCAGGGTTTCGCCCTTGTGGCTGATGGTATGCACCTCTTTTTCGAATTCAGCAAACATGGTTTGACGATAAAGGGTGGTTCTGAACTGCTCCATAAAATAGTTAATGAGGTATTTCCTATAGGAGGTATCTGTAACCGTTTTAAGGAGATATTGCATCAGAAGGGCTTCGTTGACGGTAGAAGCTACTTCGGCAACAAAAATACAGTAGCCAGAGTAAATAAAGGGCTGCGCTTTTTGAGAAAGATAGCTATGGAGGGCATGCCCCATTTCATGTGCCAACGTAAACATATTGTTCACATTATCCACATAGTTCATAAGCACATAGGGATGAGGGGTGCCATAGGTTCCCCAGGAATAGGCGCCACTGCGCTTGCCGGCATTTTCATATTTATCAATCCATCTGTTTGAAAAACCTTCTTTAATGATAGAGACATACTCTTCACCGAGAGGTGCCAAAGCTTTAAGAATGGTTTCGCAGGCCTCATCGTAAGAAATCTTGATGTCAAAGTCTTTGACGATAGGGACAAATAGATCATACATATGAAGTTCGCCTAAGCCTAAAAGCTGTTGTCTGAGCTCAATATACGCATGCATCACATCCATTTGACGATTAACCGTCTGAATGAGGTTGTCATAGACCGTTACAGGGATGTTATTATCAGAAAGGGCAAAATGAAGAGGTGTTTCAAAGCCCCGTACACTGGAGAAAAGCCCATATTGTTTGATATTAGCGGCAAAGGCTGCAGCTAATGTATTTTTGTAATCACTGTAGGTTTGATACATCCCTGTAAAGGCAGCTTCTCTGACCTTGCGGTCCTTATTTTCTAAATACTTGATATAAGTTCCATGGGTAAGCTGCACAGATTCCCCTTGTTCGTTAGTAATGAGCGGAAATTTGATATCAACATTGTTAAACATGCTATAGACATTTTGCGGGGCACTGGCTATTTCGGAGACCTTGGCAAGTAAATGCTCGGTTTTGGCATCCAGAATATGTTCTTTTTGTCTCAAAATCTCATCTAAATAACGATCATATAACCGAAGCTTTGGCATTTCAACAAACATAGCTGAAAGGGTGTCAGGCGTTAAATGAGAGAGTTCAGGATTTGCAAAAGACAAACTGGCAGATACCGAAGCGGAGAGGTTTTCGGTTTTACTTGCAAAATCCTGATAATAAGCATTGCTGCCGTCTTGATGAAGTCTCATATGAGAATATACATAAAGCTTGCCGGTCAGTTCTAAAATCTCGTCTTGTTTAGTTAAAAACGTATATAAAGCAGTACTGTCAGAGGTGAGTTTTCCTTCAAAAACGGAAAAAGTCCCTAGAAGATCTTTGGCCTTTACAAGCTGCTCTTCAAAAAGGGCATCTGTCAGGAAAATATCTTCTAGTTTCCAAGTATCTTCTTGTTTGACTTGACTTCTTTGTGGTAATGATGCAGGCATCTTATCAGCTCCTTTTGGAATAGATTCTTTTATAGTATACTACGTTTATCCTAAAAATAATAAAGGTTCCTAAAAATATTATAAAGGTTATTATTCTGTAAGAAAAGGGAGGAAGCTTTCGTATATACTTATAGAGCCACAGCTATTTACTGCATAAAATGCTGATACAAAGGGGGACATATGGAAGAAGAAATTGTTGAGCTTTTGCAAGAAAGGAAGCCTCAAGGTATTGATTACTTAATTGATGTGTATGGTCATTTGATTTATGGTGTTATTTATCATACGGCCTATCATCAAATGAAGCGAGAAGATATGGAAGAGTGTTACAATGACGTTATTTTTATTATTTGGAGTAAGATTAACCAGTATGATCCTCAAAAGGGGACCTTTAAGAACTGGATGATTGCTGTTGTTAAATTTAGAACCATTGATTATATAAGAAAATATAAAAAGCTACAGCAGGAAAATAGTGAAGACAAGGGTGTAGAGAATCAGTCAGCAGAAGAAATTTTTATGAGTCGTGAAAGTCATCAGATTCTTAAAAGAGCTATTCAAGAGCTAGGAAAAACGGACCAGCAGATTTTTATATGGAGATATATAGAGGATTTGTCTATTGAGGAAATAAGCAGCAGGCTGAAAATGACGCCGCAAGCCATATATACACGGATATCCAGGGGTAAGGCAAGACTGAGAAAATGGATGGAGGGTGAGTGTCATGACAAAAAGGAATGATTATTATGAGATGTTTGGGGAGGAGGAAGTGAAAATGTTTGAAAAACTAGGAGAAGTTCATAAGAAGAAAGACAGCAGTGATAAGACAAAGGTTAAACACTATATCAGACAAAAGAATCTAGAAGAAATGCAAAAAAGGGCGCAAGGGGAACTTAAGGAAGAAGAGTATATCGAAGCTGAATTTGAGGGGACTTTAACCTCATTAAATTATTGGGCGAACTTAACAAGTGCAGAGTATGCCTTTGTGAGATTTGCTGCTTATCAGGATATACCGACTAAATACCATGTCTTTTTGACGACGGAACAGGTCATCATTTATGAAGTAAAACCACTTAATGAAATAGGGAGACAATATGTATTTAAATACAGTGCAATGACACATTTTAAATTTAAAAAGTATAAAACTTTTATTAAATTATTTTTTAAAGTGGAGGAAGATAAATATGATGAGTTAAGAATGTCGGGGAGTTGGTTTTTATATCCATTTGTTCATCGAAGGATTGGCATCAATATAGCCAGCGCAGATCGAGAGATTTTATTAAAATTTATACAAAGAAAGCTAAGCGGTATTTAAATTCTGATAAGAGTAGACTATAATGAAAGGTATAAACATAGCGCTTAAAGAGTGGCAGCATAAGGTATACAAATGAGGAAGGTGTGAGGGAATGCGTATTTATATCAGTGCAGACATTGAGGGAACTACAGGGATTTTAAGCTGGCAGGAAACCCTTAAAGGCAATGACGAGTATAACAGATGCAGAGAACAGATGACACGGGAGGTAGCAGCCGCTTGCCAGGGAGCTATAGATGCGGGCGCAGAGTATATCATTGTAAAAGATGCCCATGAGGATGGTAAAAACCTCATCCATAGCATGCTGCCCAAAGAAGTAAAGATTATTTCAGGGTGGAGTAATCATCCGAATAACATGGTAGAGGGGCTGGATGAAAGCTTTGACGGTGTGATATTTGTAGGATATCACAGCGGCGGCAGTTCAAATGGCTGTCCCCTTGCCCACACTTTATCCATTAATAGTATTCGAAATATCACACTCAACAATAAAAAAGCAGATGAATTTTTAATCTATGCTTATGCCGCCCATAGACTAGGGGTTCCAGTCATTGCTGTATCGGGAGACGGAGAACTGATCAGAAAAGTAAGAAGTTTTGATAAAACCATCAAAACGGTTGCGGTGCAGGAAGGTTTTGGAGGTGCAGTAGTCAGCATCCATCCCGATGTGGCAGTTTCACGGATTCAAAAGGCAGCCAAAAGGGCAGTGGAGAGTATTGCAAACTTTTCCACCAGTATCCTTGAGGAATATGAATTGAAGGTGGAGTTCAAACTGCATCAGGATGCTTATAAATATTCATTTTACCCAGGGGCGGAACAAATTGGAGAATATACAATCCGTTATGTTTCAAAAAATTATATGGATATTTTAACCCTGCTGATGTTTATGTAACTTGTAATGAGAAAAACCTTACAGCTATCTATAAATCAGCTGTAAGGTTTTTGTGAGTTGCTTTACAAGGGATAATTATCAAATGATACAATGGGGACCAAGTGGGGCAGAAAGAGGGGGAGAACATGCTAAAATTGATATTGGTCAGGCATGCCATGACAGAGGCAAATGAGCAAAAGACTTACACAGGATTTAATGAAAGCAAAATAAGTGCACA
>JARBTY010000091.1 GCA_029239935.1 Clostridia bacterium
TTTTTTTCGTTAAATTTGCTTGAAAGTATATGCATCAACAGGTTAGAAAGGTGAGTGGAAGTACATACACTAGAGTAGGTGTCGCTTACGCTTGAAAGGGTCATCAGGTGGTTATGGTATTCCTCTAAGGGCAAAGGGTCAATGACAACAATAGCATGATACTGAGCTTCCATAATAAGATCCATATACGTTTTTGCACACATTCCACCAAAATGTATCCATCTAAAAACCCATGGTTCTTTTGAAAACGATTTATAATAATGATATTTAGTACAATCAATCATAACTACAGTATAAGGTTTTAAGGCATAATCACTGTCGTCGTATTTTAAATAGCCCTCCCCAGAACACGTATAAATAAGCAAATACGTGTTCTTTTCATCTCTTTGAGTAAAATAATTTTGGCCTGCGTAAAACATACCTACTTCAGTCATATAAAAAGGCAGTTTGTAAGAAGCGGTATGAGGTGTGATGGTAACCCATTTGGAATCACTAGATAAATCTAATTGATATTCAAACATATATAGACCTCCAATTATGAATAGTTGAGAATAAAGAAGGGCAGTTTTAAATAGAGATAATAAATAACAATATTATTATATTTTTGAGCAACATAGGTGATTGAAGTTGCTGATTTAAAGCCGTATACTAAAGATAAATATAGTCATAATATATAATAAAAAACTGATAAAATCAATAAATATATTGAATATATTTTAAAAAAAGTAATTTATTTATAAAAAGATTACTATGAAGGCAGGTTTATTAGATAGCAATATTTTATTATTATAGAAAGGCTAAGGAGGTTTATAAAATGAGTGACATGCAACGTTTAAAACCCATTAAGAAAGCAAGAATCGGCTTATACAGCGGAGGGCTTAAAGCCTATTGGGCTCAATTTGAAGGGATGAAGGAGAGATTAATCGCTTATGGCAAGTTTATAGAGGATAATCTTTCAGAGTTTGGAGAGGTGTACAATTTTGGCCTTGTGGATGATGAGATAACAGGAAGGGCAGCAGGAGAGTGGTTTAATGAGAAAAATGTAGATATTATTTTCAGTCATTCAGCCACTTACTATTTGAGTACAACGATACTTCCTTTACATCAAATTTGTAAAGCACCAGTTATTTTGCTCAATCTGCAGCCTACAGCTCAGATGAATTATGCAAAGACTTCTACTGGGGAATGGCTTGCTCATTGCGGAGCCTGCCCGGTTCCAGAAATCGCCAATGCTTTTAACAGAGCAGGCATTAAATGCAAGATAATTAATGGATTGTTAGGTCTTAAGGAAACACCTGCTATATCCGTAACGGATGAAGTCACGTACAATAGGCCAGAGGCTATTGCAGCGTGGAAAGAAATCAAAGAATGGGCGATGGCAGCTACAGTTAAAAGAACACTTCAACATGCAAGATTCGGTTTCCTGGGAAATAATTATAGCGGAATGTTAGATATGTATAGCGATTTTACAATGCTTCAAGCGCAGCTAGGTATCCATGTTGAAATACTTGAGATGTGTGATTTAGAGAGGAGTTTAAATAAGATAACAGAAGAGGAAATCACGGCCAAACTTAAGCAGGTAGAAAAGTTCTTTGCTATTTCAGGAGATTCGCCTTCAGATCCTATTGCTAAAAAACCTACAGAAGAGCAGCTGAGATGGGCATGTAAAATAGCAGCAGCGCAGGAAAGAATGGTTAAAGAATATGATTTGGATGCCATAGCCTATTATTATCATGGAAGTGATGATAATCATTATGAACAAGTACAAGGCGGCTTTATTGTGGGACATTCACTCCTTACAGCAGCAGGCGTGCCTTGCGCTGGTGAAGGGGATTTAAAGACAGCAGTAGCGATGAAAATATGTGATACCTTAGAAAAAGGCGGGAGTTTTACAGAGATTGTTGCGGTAGACTATATAGAAGAAACCATTATTCTTGGACATGACGGGCCCTTCCATATTCAAATATCAGATGGCAAACCAGTTTTAAGAGGTATGGGAGTTTTTCATGGCAAAAAAGGGACGGGTGTATCAGTCGAAGCTCACGTTGTTTCAGGTGCAGTAACGACCTTAGGCGTGACACAAACCCTAGACGGTAAAGTAAAGTTTAATATCAGTGAAGGCCAAGCAGTTAAAGCACCTATTCTTACGATTGGTAATACACAGACCCATGTAAAATTTCCAATTCACCCAGACAGGTACATGGATAAATGGTTTGCAGAGGCGCCTACCCATCATTGTGCTATGAGTGTAGGGCACAATGCAGCACTTTTTGAAAAAGTAGCTTATATTTTGGATATTAGTAAAGCAATTGTATAGTTTGACTAGTTTACATGATGTTTCATAGACAAAATCCTGTAATTTGAGTGTTTGATAAGAAATGCTTGAAAACGGTTTTATGCAATGGTAAGATGTAAATAGAAACAGTGAAAACATTTTCATGAAATTATTTTCATATACAATTCACACAAAATAATAAGCTATAGGGAGGAATTAATGTGACAGATAAAGAAAGAATTATACAAGCCTATGAGCTGGCAAAAGAAACCTATAAAAAATGGGGAGTAGATGTAGAAAAAGCGCTGGATCAAGTGGAAGCTATTCCTATATCACTGCATTGCTGGCAAGGAGATGATGTAACTGGTTTTGAAAATCCAGATGCACAGCTTACCGGAGGTATTCAAGCCACTGGTAATTATCCAGGCAAGGCCAAAACACCAGAACAATTGAGGTCAGATATTGATAAAGCAATGTCACTTATTCCAGGAGTATTGAGACTTAACCTCCATGCGCTTTATGCAGAAACAAACGGAGAGAAAGTAGAACGGGATGAACTGAAGCCAGAACATTTTACAAACTGGGTGAATTGGGCAAAAGATAAAGGCATTGGTCTGGATTTTAACCCTAGCTGTTTTTCACACGATAAGAGCAGTGATGGATTTACCCTTGCACATCACAATGAGGAAATTAGAAACTTCTGGATCAGACACTGCATCGCATCTCGTAAAATCGCAGAGTACTTTGGTAAAGAGCTTGGAACACCAGCAGTAACAAATGTATGGATTCCAGATGGCTATAAAGATATTCCAGTTGATAGGACAGCGCCAAGACAAAGACTTAAAGATTCTTTAGATCAAATCTTTGCAGTAGAAATTGACGAAGCGTATAATCTAGATGCTGTAGAGTCAAAAGTATTTGGTATTGGTTCTGAAAGTTATGTAGTTGGTTCAAATGAATTCTATATGGGTTATGCGACAGCAAACAAAAAGCTCCTTTGTCTGGATGCAGGACATTTCCATCCGACAGAAGTTATTTCAGATAAAGTTTCTGCAGTTATGCAATTTGTAGATCAAATATTACTACATGTGAGCAGACCAGTAAGATGGGATAGTGACCATGTGGTTATCTTAAATGATGAGCTCATCGCTATTGCTCAAGAATTAGTAAGGGGCAATTACTTAGGCAGAACCCACATTGGACTGGATTTCTTTGATGCGAGCATCAACCGTATTGCAGCATGGGTTATCGGAACACGTAATATGAGAAAAGCCCTATTATTTGCACTCCTTGAGCCAACAGATTATCTAAGGAAACTGGAAAATGATGGAGACTATACCTCTAGACTTGCAGTATTAGAAGAGATGAAAACAACACCTTTTTCAGCAATATGGGATTATTATCTGATGAGTAATGATATGCCTGTAGGAGCTGATTGGATTAAAGAAATAAAGGCCTATGAAGAAGCTGTATTATTAAAGAGATAAAGAGTTATTTGGCACTTTGAGTAAAAACCAGCCTATTTTGATTGTTAAGATAGGCTGGTTTTTAATATAAAAAATAATAGTAGAAATAAGTCGTAATTTAGCGATTATATATTGAAAATTTATGAAACAAGCTTTATGATAGAATATATATTAGTAAAATTAAACAATACATATTTTGATATATTTAATAATTTGTATAAAATAATCAAGAGAGTATAAATCTTTTTTAGTAGACTAAGGGAAAAGCCAGGGGGGATTATTATGTTTAGAAATAACTTTCAGCAAAAAAATAAGTCGAAAAGAGCATTAGGATACAAAAAAATAAAACTTGCAAATCAATTAATAGCCCTATTTTTAATAGTGGGTATTACGCCTTCGCTTATATCCAATTTATACAATCAGGTGCAGATGGCAGAGACGATGCAGGCCTCTTTGGGGATATCTGCCAAAAAAATGATAGAGCAGGCGGTTTATAATCTGGATGGCGCGGCTAATGCAATAACGCCTATTATGAATAAAATTGTTTTGGGTATGGGTTTCAAAAGGTATGTAGTAGACCGTGATCAATTAGGAGTGGATGAGGGAATCATACTTAAAAATAAGATAGATAATGATGCTTTTTCTTCTTTGACACTCAATAAAAACATCAGTGGAATCATTACAGTATCTAACAACAAACTGTTGTATAGTATGGCAGGCGGAAGTAATAGTGCCATGGATAATGCAGGGGTAAATCGTGCCTTGGAGGAGTATTTTATCAGTGATGCTTTTAAAAATAGTGACATTTACAAACAAATTGTTGAAGTTTCTAGTGCCAGAACGATTTGGTTTCTTGCTGATGCAGGAGAAACTAAACGTATCTGTGTTGCTAAAAAAATAAATGAAAGTAAGGACATCAATGAAGCAGTTATCAGTTTGTTTCCTATAAGCTACAGTTATTATGAAACCGTACTTGGGAAAGCAAGTATAGACAGTAATATTCCTATTTTACTTGTCGATACAGAGGGGATCATTGGATTTTCTAATAATCCTGACTTAATTGGTGCTGCTTTAGATGAAGAGCAAATGAGCCTGCTTGCAAAAGCACAGTCTGTCGGAGAATTATCAGGAACAATAGCTAATAGGAGTACAGTGATGAGTTATGGCCTATGTATCAATGGGTGGACACTTGTGATGGATGCGCCGATGGCAATACTGATGCGGGATATGTATAAAACAAGAAATGGTATAATCCTCATGTTAGCGGTGTTTATACTGCTGGTGGTTATCATGAGTCTTTTAATAAGCAAAAAAATAGCATCGCCTATTAAAACGATGGCTGTTTATATGGGAGAAATAGAAAAGGGTAACTTAAATGTAGGCAGGGATATAAAGGAAAATATTAAAATTTCCAATGCAGAGACCTATCAACTTGTAGAGGGTTTTAGCAGTATGATTACCACATTAAGGCAGCTTATTAATGATGCTAAAGAGGTTACCTCTGTAGTAGAAGAAAATACTGTTTCATTGGAACAGGTTGCCGCAAGTACAGCTGAGTCAGCTCATGATATAGAAATTGCAGTAGACCATATTGCTAAAGGAGCACAGGTACAAAATGAGCAGATAGACAACTCTATAAAGCTGATGGAAGAATTGTCTCAAGCTATTAATGAGGTTATGAGAAGCATTTACAATATAAAAGATGCCTCTCAAGTGACAACGGAAATGAGTACAGCGACAATGACAAAACTAAAAGTGCTGTCAGGTCAATCCCGAGATACAATAGCAACCAGCCATGCAGTAAGTTTGCAAGTGAAAGATTTAGGAGAAGAAGCAAATAACATCGGAAATATCCTGAATTTGATAAAGGGCATTAACAATCAAACCAATTTACTGTCATTAAATGCAGCGATAGAAGCAGCACGTGCTGGAGAATCGGGGAAGGGATTCGCAGTGGTTGCGGAAGAAATTAGAAAGTTATCTTATCAGACGGAGGAAGCTATATCAACGATTGCGGCTACGGTAGAAAAGATTCAGAGTAAAAAAGAAGAAACACTTATAGGCCTTCAAAAGGCTGTTGATGTTTTTGATAAACAAGGGCCTGTGGTTCAAGAAACAAATGAAACGTTTACTGCAATACATACTCATATGCAAAATATTAATGAGAAGATCAATCATGTCACGAATGTTTTGCAGCAGGTTGTTCATGAGAAAGATGATGTTACCTATAGGATGAAGGAAATAGCTGATATTGTTGAACAGGCAGCCAGTGTAACACAAGAGGTAAGTGCGGAGACTGTAGAACAAAGCCAATATTCTGCACAAATAACAGCTATGACAAAAAAACTTTCAGAAACGGTCAATGAATTAAAAAGAGCTTATAATAAATTTAATTAGCAGATGAGAAGGTTGAAAAGCTCTAGAAAAACGCTTAAGGGACAGATGCTTTAAGCGTTTTTGTTACAGAAAAAAATAGCAGAATAACCTATAAAATAAGAGTCCATACTTAAATAATATAAAGTTTTAATTGTAAAAAACATTAAAAGTACATTATAATGGGTATAAAATATAACCAACAAATAAGAGTAGGGAATTTTAGAGTACTGTTTTAAACTTATAAAATTATCTATTATATAAGTAGTTAGCTGTAACAAATTAACATTGATAGGGGAAGGTGCAGATAAAACTATGTATAGAATAGTGTTGATCGATGATGAAGATGTTGTTAGAAAAGGTATGAGGGATTTGGTGCCCTGGGAAGAACTGGGGTTAGAAATGATGGGTGATGCCGGTGACGGAGAAAAAGGTCTGGAGCTCATTCAGAGGGTGATGCCCCATATTATTTTTCTGGATATTAATATGCCTAAAATGGATGGCATGAAACTGACCAAGATTGTAAGAGAGACTTATCCGGATATGAAAATAGTACTTATTACAGGATATGATGAATTTAGTTATGCAAGAGAAGCCCTAAGACTTGGAGTGGAGGATTATATTCTGAAACCTATTACAAAAGATGAAGTCGTTACCTTGCTGGAAAAAATAATCACTAAATTAAAGGGTGAGCAGGAAGAAGAAAAAAAACAAAAATTTATAGAGGAAAAGATTAAGCAGTCTTATGATCTTATGAGACAAAGATGTATTGAGCAACTCCTATTTAATGAAATAGATGAGGCACTTATTATCAAAAAGACTAGAAGTGCAGATATTCCCTTTGACAAGATGTATTATAGCGTTGCATTAATAGATTATGATCATTTTATAAAAGGCCTTGGCTGTAATGAAAATGAAATAACCTTTTTTGCAATACAAAATATAGCTGACGAAATTGTTAAAAAAAATGAATGGGGCGTTACCTTTGAAATAAACGGCATTAATGGTATTCTTTATTATACTGATGAAGGACAAGGTTTATCAGATACTTACAAAACAAGATTAGAGTATATAAAAAATACAATCACACAATACTTAGATATAACTATTACGGTCGGTATGGGAAAGCTGGTTCATGCTATAGGAGATATTCATGTAGCCTACAAAACAGCCAATGAAGCCCTTATCAATAGATTTTTTATCGGTACCAATAAAATTATAGCGACTGAGTCCTATCCAAAATTAGAACACATTTCCTATGAAAATGAATGGCTGGAATGGGAAGAAAGACTTATAAGTGCTATGAAGGATCCTAAAAGATTTAATGAGGTTTTGGAAGAGATTGATATTAAGATGGAAGAATTCAGAATGTCTATCGAATCATGTCAGGAGATATGGCATATTTTAATTAGCACAATGCTTAAGAAGTTTGTACAAATTGATGAAAGAGTTACAGAACTTTTCCCTAACAGCATCAATATTATGACGGAGATTAAAAGCAAAAAAACGATTGAAGCTATAAAATCATGGGTCTATAACTTATATATAAGCTGTACTAACTATATAGAGGAGCAGGCTTCTCCTAATAAAATACATCTACAAAACATCACGCGTTTTGTAGAGAACAATTACCATATTCCAGACCTATCTGTTAATAGGGTATGTAAAGAGGTACACCTAAGTCCTAGTTATTTCAGTAGCGTATTTAAAAAAGCTACAGGAGGCACGTTTATTCAGTTCGTTACTGATTATAGACTAGAAAAAGCTAAAGAAATGCTTAAATACACATCTTTTAAAACATATGAGATAGCTGAAAAAGTAGGTTATCAGGATCCACAGTATTTCAGTACCCTATTTAGAAAACAATTTAAAATGACACCGTCAGAATATAGAAAAAAGGAATAGAGGTTTAAGCGTGGATTTCAAACTAAAGGTTAAAAATATTAGATATAAGATATTTACAAACTTTTTTGCTCTTATTATGTCTATCATTGTAATATTAGATGTTTTTTTTATTTATAAATTATCAGATATCACCGAAAATAATGCACACATTTATTCTTATGAAATTACCAAGCAATTGGGAAGAAATATAGAAGACTATGTCAATCATATGAAAAAGGTGTCATGGGTTTTATGTCAGGATGAGAGTATACAAAACATTCTCAGAAAAAAGATAGACACACCATTTGTTGCTAAAAATACCTCTTTAGAACAGTTTAAGATCAATGCGAATATGGCGAATGATATAGAGTCTATTATGATATTTGGAGAGAATGGGACCACACTGGTAGATGACGGTCTTTATAAAGTGAAGGATTATATTAATATAAAAGAGATGGATTGGTATGTTAATGCAATGAATAATCCAGGCAAACTCGTGTTGTCGCCTTCTCATATACAAAACTATATAGAAGATAATGAAAAATGGGTTTTTTCGGTAAGCAGTGCCATTGTGGACAGGGAAACGCAAGAAGTATTAGGCGTTATGCTTGTTGATATGAGTTACAAAAAGCTGGCCGATATATGCAATCAGATTACACTGGGCAACAGAGGATATGTGTATATTATCAGCAAAGATAAAGATATTATTTATCACCCACAGCAGCAGCTTATTTATTCGGGATTAAAAATAGAAGACCTTATAAGTGTAGAAAGACAAGGAGAAGGAAGTTTTGTTGAAATGGAGACTAAATCAAGATTGATTACAGTACATACCCTCAAAGATATTGGGTGGACTGTAGTGGGTGTCTCTTATCTAGATGAACTGCTTACTTCTAAAAACAGCATAACCATAACAGTTATTATTATATCCATTTTGTGTGTCCTCATTGCCTTGGTATTGTCACAGCAAATTTCGCAGGAAATCTCAAAACCTATTTCTGAGCTTGAAGATATTATGGCTAAAGTTGAAAAGGGAGAGCTGGATGTAGATATAGCCATTAATACCAATACAAAAGAAATTCAAAATCTATCCAGATCATTTCAGACTATGCTGCTCGAGATCAAGGTGCTTTTAGGCCGTATTAAAGATAATGAGAAAATGCTTAGAAAAAGTGAACTCAAGATTTTACAAGCACAAATTAATCCCCATTTTCTCTATAATGCCTTGGATACGATTATATGGCTGGCAGAGCGGGAGGAACATAGGAAAGTTGTTAATATGACTGCGGCACTTGCCAGGTATTTTAGACTAAGCCTTAGTAAAGGCGTTGAGGTTATTCCTATCTTTTCAGAAATTGAACATGTTAAGTATTATTTGCTCATTCAAAAAATACGATATGAAAATAAAATGACGTATAGTATCGAAGTGAATCCGGAAATTTATGAGTACACAACAGTTAAAATTATTCTACAGCCTTTAGTAGAAAACGCACTTTATCATGGTATTAAAGACCTCGAAGAGGGTGGACATATTAAGATAAGTGGCAGAAAACAAGGTGATAATATTGTTTTAACAGTTGAAGATAATGGAAAAGGAATGACCAAAGAACAACTTGAAAACATACTAAATCGCCCAATTTCTTCGTCCATGACCAGCGGCGGAGTGGCGATTAAAAATGTACATGAAAGATTGCAGGTTTATTTTGGGAAAAATTATGGTTTAAAATATGAGAGTATCCTTGGGGAATGGACCAAAGTACATGTTATCATTCCAGCTATGACAGAATAGGGGAAAGAAATATGAAAAAAAGAAATAAGCAAACACTAGTTGGGATTATCATAAGTATAATGGTTTTAAGTATGAGTGGCGTCTATATGATGGATAGTCAAAACCGTCTGCCACGCAAAATTGTACTTATCCCTAAATCAATATCGCCGGATTTTGAGTTTTGGCAGACTGTCAAAATGGGAGCGGAATTGGCTGCCAAAGAGGAGAATATTGTCATTGAGACAAGAGGCGCTATGTTTGAAAAAAATATCAGTGAACAAAAAGAAATATTAGAAAAAGCTATTGAAGAAGAAGTGGATATTATTTTACTTGCAGCTACTAATGTCAATGCTTTGAGAGAACTAGTGGAAAAAGCCAGAGCAAAGGGTATAACACTGCTTGCTGTTGATTCAACGGTTGAGGGGGTATCTCATATTACAAAGGTAGCCACTGATAATGTACAGGGAGCAGCTGTTTTAACCAGTTATTTAGCGGAACTGCTGGAGAGCCGTGGAGAAGTGATTATGATTAATTTCGTTGAAGGGGCCAGTACAGCTAAAGAAAGAGCTGAAGGATATGAAAGAGAAATCAGTCAATATAAAGATATTATCATGCATCCTACGGTCTATACACAAGGAACAACAGCTGACGCTTATGAGGCGACAAAAAATGTTCTGAAAAAATACCCAAATCTTAAGGGGATTGTAGCAGCTAATCAACAAGTTACAGATGCAGTATGTGAAGCAATTGAGGAGATGGGGGTAAAGGGACAGGTAAGAGTGGTAGGATTTGATAGTTCGCAGACTATCATTTATTCATTAGAAAGAGATATCATAGATGCCATTATTGTGCAAAAACCTTTTAATATGGGATATTTAGCAGTTAAAAATGGCCTGCAGGCGTATCGGGGCAAAAAGATACCTGAGTATGTTGATACCGGTTATAAGCTTATCAATAAAGAAACATTATACCTTACCGAAAACCAAAAACTCCTTTATCCTATTATTAAGTAAAATCTATATTTTTTGCAATAGCGTATCACAAATAAAGAAACATTTAAGCAACTTATCTAAGTTTATTAAATGTTTCTTTATTTTTTTAACAAAACAGTAGTATTTTAAACTATTTAAGTTAGAAATTATATTAAAAAAGTATAGAAAACATATAGAATAGAGATATAAGTTGATTGGAAGCACTAGATGAATAAAAGTGCGGATTTAAATTTGGAGGTGAGAGGCTTGAAAGACACATTATTAGTTATGGAAGGCATAGACAAATCTTTTCCAGGTGTGCATGCATTAGATCATTGCAAGTTTGAATTAAAAGCAGGGGAAGTACATGCATTAGTTGGCGAAAATGGTGCGGGCAAATCTACACTTATGAAAATACTTACAGGTGTCTATAAAAAAGACGAAGGGAAAGTTATTTAT
>JARBTY010000345.1 GCA_029239935.1 Clostridia bacterium
ATAGCCCTATTTTAGTAACTCGTAAACTGGTAAAACGTGATTTTAGTCCTGCAAAATCAAGGTTTAATAAAAAACATGAATTTACCTTTTCACTTAACGGATCTTTTTAAATGCTTCCTGTACAATGACATTATTACTCAGATCTTCATCAAAAAAGAAGAAATACATTCTCTCACTCCCCTAGTACTTTTTTATTTTTTAGATTCTTATAATTCGCATTGTATCAAACACTTATTTTTTTCTAATCAAAGTACAAAACCTTATATCCATTATATACCAGAAGCTTGGAAGTTTCAAAGTCTCCAGCTATTTTTCTACAGAAAATGAGCTGTTGCCTTAAATCATACTGCTATAAGATTACCCCTGGCTCTCCTCCACACACCGACTTCAAAACATCTTTCCGATTTCGTAGATTGTAATCGTACAAGAATTGTTCGCTTTTAGCACACGAAATCGGCAACCTGTCTTCCAGACAGTGCATTTAAGGAAAGCCAGGGGATTCTTACAACCTTACAATCATTTTGCAACAGCCCTCAGCTATACTTTTATTTATTATTCTTTTTTTGTTATCCTTTATTTGTTATCCTATATTAGTTACCTCTATTTATTATCCTATATTAGTTACCTCTATTTATTATCCTAATGTTACCGTTATTTATTATTTGTTAACGCAATATGAAATGAAATTGGCTCTGCTTTCTTCTCTGCATTGGGAGAGAATCACATAATTTTCGTACTTCATCCACTTGCTAGAATTCGGCGCTAAACATATAAGCGGTGCTGTATTTGTCACATCCATCGGGAAATACTTCTGCCGTCCAGTATTTATCCGGATACGGAATCTGTACTCCTTGACCAAGCATAATGTTTCTGGTGACATCATACATGGCATCGCTGTCATACCCCTCTCTTGCGTGCATTGCCTCCCTATCGCCGGTGAAGGTGGCATAAGCAAACTGAGAAATATATGCCGGACCTGCTTTGCCATTGTTATGCGGAACGAAATCGATGGAGAGAAAACCTTCCGGCACAGGGGTTTCTGCCTTCATAAAACGCCCCCAGACACCATGCCACGGGCCAACATCCACACCTAATCCATTATGGTGCATGAACAAGACATCATAGGCAAAGTCCGTTTTATACTCGCCCATGTCGTCCAGCACACGGAATATCTTCTTACGGGCTTCCAGACTATTCATGTCTTCGCCTTCCCATCCAATAAAGCGCATAGCGGACATATTCTTGTATTCAAAGCTTTCTACTGTGAAATCCTTTTGCTGCCTCGCAACCATATCCGGCATAAACAGCGCCCATTGCACTCCTGCATCGCAGTCTTTCAGGCAATTGATGTATCCAAATAAATCCACACTATCCGTACCGGTAGGGCCGGTTTTATTTCCTGCAATCTGTTCCCGTATGCCCCGCTCCCTCATGACAGAAAAATCAGTAAATACGTTTGCTACTACATCTTTCAACCTCTTGTCGGTAGCCTGCCCCGACAGCTCGTCATCAAATCGATCCAATGCCTTGAACACCGCCTGGTTAACCACACCGGAAGGCTCTAATACCGACAAATATGTCCGAAGCTGGGCGTTCTGTTCTTTGAACCGTGCAAATACGCCTTGTATTAAGATTTGCTCATTTTCTGGGAGTTTTTCATCACTCCATTGAGAATCATCCAGAATCCATTCGGTCAGTGCATCAAAAACGCCGGGATTTTGCCCTCTTGCTTTTGCCGCCCAGGTAACAATACTTTTGTACTTCTCCATATCCGTCAATTTCTCGCCATTTTCCCCCTGCATGTCGCACCAGTAAAACTCGTCAATCAGATTACGTGACATTTCAAATCCTCCTTGAATACTAATGTTAATAGAAAGCGGATGAAAAAGTTTTATCTTTCCCGGCTGCAATTTTGATGGTGGTACACCGTGAAACCGTGTAAACGCTTTGGAGAAGCTCTCCTGGGTATCATACTGATATCGCATAGCTACATCAATTATTCTGCTGTTTGGCTGCAGTAAATCGAGAGCTGCCAAACTCAAACGTCTGTAACGAATATACTCGCCGACCGTCATACCAATTACAACATGAAATATAAGTTGAAAATGCGAGCTGGATGTAAAGACCTGGTGTGATACATCATCAATGTTAATCTCATCGGTCAAGTGATTTTCAATGTAATTAATAGCTTTCATTAAGCTTTGTATCCAATTCATAAGCCGCCTCCTTCCAAAGGGCATTATACAAAATCAACACTCTAAAGTCATGTCTTAAAATACGATGTTGTGTCAGCAAAAATTTCAGCTATCTCATTTTCATTAATTGCTTGCTTTTTCCATTTTTATACATCAATTATAGCAGAAGAACTGCAAAAATCAATCAAACATATTGCATATGTCTTCCTAACTTATATTGTTTCATGCAGCAACAACCTCCTTTCATATTATTAAATATAATGTTTTAATAAAGAAAAAGTGGTATCTGTTTAAAAAATTTGGAAA
>JARBTY010000092.1 GCA_029239935.1 Clostridia bacterium
CCGCTTAATGCCAGTGACGGAGCGGTTACAACCCAATTTCCGATGACAACCCTAGAGGAATTAGGGCTTTTAAAGATGGATTTTTTGGGACTTAGGACACTTACAGTGATTGATAATGCTGTAAAACTCATTAAGAAAAATCATCATATCAACTTAGATATTGAAAAGATAAATGATGAGGACAGCAAGGTTTATGAGCTCATTGCTTCAGGGAGTACAGACGGTATTTTTCAGCTTGAAAGTTCTGGCATGAAAGCTTTCATGAAGGAACTTGCTCCAACTAGTATGGAAGATATTATAGCAGGAATATCTCTTTATAGGCCAGGCCCCATGGATTTTATTCCCAAATATATTCAAGGGAAAAAAGATGCTACCCGTATTACTTACACCCACCCAAGTCTGAAACCTATACTAGAAAACACCTATGGATGTATTGTCTATCAGGAACAGGTGATGCAGATAGTGAGGGATTTGGCGGGTTATAGTCTAGGAAGAAGTGACCTCCTAAGACGTGCCATGAGTAAGAAAAAGTCTGATGTGATGCAAAAAGAACAAGCTATTTTCTTGTATGGAGACGGCAAAGAGGTAGATGGATGTATCAAAAGAGGGATACCAAAGGAAACGGCAGAACAGATATTTGCAGATATGGTTGATTTTGCGAAATATGCTTTTAATAAATCCCATGCTGCGGCTTACGCTATCATAGCCTACCAGACAGCTTATTTAAAAACCTACTATAAAGTAGAATTTATGGCGGCGCTGATGACTTCAGTGATGGATATTTCAAATAAAATTACCATTTATATTGATAACTGCAAAAAGATGGCTATTGAAGTGCAGCCACCAGATATTAATAGTGGATTTGCGTATTTTGATGCAAAAGATAACCATATTATCTATGGGCTGGCTGCTATTAAAAATGTAGGAAGAAATGTGATTGATAGAATCGTTGAAGAAAGAGAAAAGCGTGGTAAATTTAAAAGTCTTACAGATTTTTATAACCGTATGGAGGCAAAGGATACCAATAAAAGAAGTATAGAAAGTCTTATATTTGCAGGAGCTTTTGATTCCTTAGGGGGGAAACGCAGTCAGTACATTGCAGCTTATAAACAAATCTCCAGCGGCATTTCTTTAAACAGAAAAAATAATGTAGCTGGTCAGATGGATTTGTTTGCTCTCAACACGGGTGATGTCATAGAGGATAAAGATCATCTGCCCATGATGGAGGAATTTGACCAAAAGGACTTGCTAAGCTATGAAAAAGAGGTTATGGGTATTTATCTCAGTGGACATCCGCTGGATAAGGTCAGAAGTGTACTAGAAAAGTACACTTCGGTGACAAGTGGTGATCTTGAATACAAGGAAGACGAAGACGAAGGGCCATATGACGGTCAGAGGGTTGC
The DNA here is from genome assembly GCA_029239935.1 of Clostridia bacterium. Next base: position 1,404 of record JARBTY010000092.1, read on the forward strand.
GGCTGGAGGTATTTTGGTAGATAAACGTATTATTTTCACAAAAACCAATAAAAAGATGGCCTTTTTGACACTAGAAGATACAACTGGTACGATGGAAGTTATTATATTTCCTACCATTTACGAGCAGTTTGCAAAACTTAGTGAGGAAAGTGTTTTTGTTGTTAAGGGCAGAATATCTATTAAAGAAGAAACAACGGCAGTCATTCTTGCAGATGACATAACAAGTCTTGAAATACTTTTAAACCCCGGAAACCAACAGTGTATCCTGTTACTCTTAGATGAGAAAAAACGTACCAAAGAAATAAGAGAAAAATTAGTACACATATTTAATAAATATCCAGGAAAAACTAAAATTATCGTAGAAAATGTAGAAGACGGCAGTCAAAAGGCATTCCCAAGTAGATATAATGTACAACCTAAAGAAGAACTAAGACAAGAATTAATCGCTTTGTTAGGCGAAAAATCGATAGTAGTCAACAAATAGAAATAAGGTTCTTGCTATTTAAAAGAGATTTAAGTAAAATAAAGAAGATTGAAAAGACCGGCAATAATCTGCATGATAAACTATCCGGATTTCAAGTTACATCTTAACAAATAATACGATATCAATGATTTAAAAACAACCATAGGGGGTTATTTTAATGAGTAAAAAAGTAAATACAATAGGTGTTTTAACAAGCGGAGGCGATGCCCCAGGTATGAATGCTGCTATACGGGCAGTCGTAAGGGTTGGTATTGCACGAGGCATAAAAGTAATGGGTATTCAAAAAGGTTATAATGGGTTATTAACAGGAGATGTAAGGGAATTAACGGCCAGAAGTGTATCAGATACTATTCAGCGTGGAGGAACAATCCTTCAAACAGCCCGCTGCCTTGAGTTCTTAAAACCAGAAGGACAACAAAGAGGCGCTGAAATGTGTAAAGTGTTTGGCATGGACGGACTTGTTGTTATTGGAGGAGACGGCTCATTTCAAGGAGCCGAAAAACTGGCTAATTTAGGTATTAACACAATAGGTGTTCCAGGAACAATAGATTTAGATATTGCATGTACAGAGTACACCATTGGTTTTGATACAGCGGTTAACACGGCTATGGATGCCATTAATAAAATTCGTGATACTTCTACATCTCATGAGCGATGTTCAATTGTAGAAGTTATGGGAAGAAATGCAGGATATATTGCCCTGTGGTGTGGTATCAGCTCAGGTGCTGAACTTGTCCTGATCCCAGAGAAGCCTAGACTGTCAGATGAGGAAATTATTAAAGCCATCCTTCAAAACAAACATAATGGAAAGAAAAACTATATTATTATTGTTGCAGAAGGTATTGGTGGGTCGGAAAAACTGGCCAAAAAAATTCAGCAAGTTACAGGGATTGAGTCACGAGCAACCATTTTAGGGCATCTTCAAAGAGGGGGATCTCCAACAGCGGTAGACCGTATTCATGCCTCTATGATGGGTGCCAAAGCTGTGGATTTATTATGCGAAGGAAAAGCTAAAAGAGTCGTGGCGTATGTTAATGGACAATATGTGGATTATGATATTAATGAGGCCCTTGCAATGACAAAAGATATTGATGAATATATGTATGAAGTAAGTAATTTATTAATTTAATAAGCCATGTAAGGGAGTAGAATATGCGTAAAACTAAAATAATAGCAACACTAGGACCTAAGACCAGAGATGCTGAGTCTATAACAAAGTTTATGGAGATAGGCATTGATGCAATCCGTATCAATTTTTCTCATGATAATCATGAGATTCACGGTGAGACAGTAAAAAAAGTAATACAGGTAAGAGAAGCGTTAAAAAGACCTGTCCCGCTTATTTTGGATACAAAGGGCCCTGAGATTCGTACAGGTGTGATGAAAGAGGATAAAGACTATAGACTTAATATCGGAGAAACTTTTATTCTCACCACCGAAGAAATAGAGGGGGATCATACGAGAGTGAGTGTGACTTACAAAGGGCTGGCAGATGATATGAAACCTGGTAGCAGAATTTTGATAGATGATGGCTTGATTGAACTCAAAGTTAAAGAGATTAATGGTCCAGAGATAGTGTGTAATATTGAAAACGGAGGGATGTTGGGTTCTCGTAAGGGGATTAATATACCTGATGTTTTTGTTAATTTACCGCCACTTACTGACAAAGATATTGCAGATATTAAGTTTGGAGCTAAAGTTGGTTTTGACTATATTGCAGCCTCCTTTATCCGCTGTGCCCACGATGTCATTAAGATTCGCCAAATATTAGAAGAAAACGGTGGTGCAGATATTCAAATCATTGCTAAGATTGAAAATAGAGATGGTGTCAATAACATTGATGAGATTTTAGAAGTTTCAGATGCTATTATGGTTGCCAGAGGAGACTTAGGCGTTGAAATCCCAGCGGAAGAAGTACCTGTTGTTCAGAAGATTCTCATCAAAAAAGCAAATTTAGCAGGCAAACCAGTTATCACTGCTACACAGATGTTGGATTCTATGATTAGAAATCCAAGACCAACAAGAGCAGAGGCCAGTGATGTTGCCAATGCCATCTTTGATGGCACTTCGGGTATTATGCTTTCAGGGGAAACAGCAAAAGGGGATTATCCTCTCGAAGCCATAAAGATGATGGATCGTATTGCAAAGACTGCAGAAGCAGAAAAAGAAAACCATAAAGAGCATATAGCGGAAGAACATTATGGGTTAAGTATGACCAATGCTGTCAGCCATGCGACGTGCAGCACAGCAAAAGAATTAGGGGCTGCATGTATTGTGACAATCACCAAGTCAGGTTATACAGCACGGGCTGTCTCAAAATTTAAGCCACAATCACCTATTATGGCTTGTACAACCAGCGAAAGAGTGTTAAGACAGCTGAGCCTTGTATGGGGATGTACACCGATTCTTATAGAATACAAGGAAAAGGATTCAACCGATGATGTTTTTGCAAAGGCAGTGCAAAAGATAGAAGATATGGGTTTTGTCAAGCAAGGAGATATTATTGTGTTATCAGCAGGGGTGCCGGTAGGCATTGCCGGGACAACGAATATTATGAAGGTACAGTATGTAGGAAATGTACTGGCTAAGGGCAAAGGTTATGGGAAAAAAAGTGTAACTGGAAAAGCGAGTGTTATTAAAGTATTAGATGAAGCACATAAATACTTTAAAAAAGGAGATATATTGGTTGTGAACAAGACAAACAATACCTATCTTCCTTATATGAAAAAAGCAAGTGCTATTATTGTAGAGGATAGCTCTTCAGAAGATAGCAATCATGCGGTCATAGTGGGAAGGACCCTAGACATTCCCGTTATTATAGGTGCAACGAATATTGTAGAGATTTTGAGGAATTCTACAATTATCACCGTAGACAGTGAAAAAGGATATGTCTATAATGGTGCTATAGAGGCATAATATCAGGTGGCAGTTGTTTTAGAAGCAGCTGCCATTTAATTTTTTGTTATAGTTTTATAAAAAAAATATTAGCTCTAGATATTTTATAAAGTATGGTTTAAAATAGACTAATAATTAATTTATCATTTAAGGAGATACAAAAATGAAGCAGCAAGATACTCCAGGATTTTTAAAGGCAAAGCATAGTGTGATCGCCTCAAAATATCTTGATCCGTCTCAAGTGCTTGTTATAGGGTTTTTAATTGTTATATTGGTGGGAACTATCTTACTGATGCTGCCTATCAGTAGCAGCAGAGGCAATGCTACCGAGTTTATTGATGCACTTTTTACAACGACCTCAGCGGTTTGTGTAACAGGACTCGTCATTGTGAATACGTTAGAGTATTGGTCAACTTTTGGGAAAGCAGTCATTTTGTTGTGCATTCAAATAGGTGGCTTGGGCTTTATGACGTTGGTAGGTATGATTTTTATTATCACAGGCAAAAGGATTACACTAAAAAGCAGGCTTATTATGCAGGAAGCTTTTAATTATGACACAACTGCAGGGATTGTAAGATTTACGAAAAAGATTTTTATTGGGACACTCTTGGTGGAGTTAATAGGAGCTATACTTCTTTGTTTTACATTTATCCCACAGCATGGTCTCATCAAAGGGATAGGATATTCTATATTCCACTCAATATCGGCCTTCTGTAATGCGGGATTCGACTTGGTAGGAGGCAATAGCTTGACGCCTTATGTAGGTAATGATATAGTGAACTTCACTATAATGGCACTCATTATACTAGGGGGCTTAGGTTTTAGTGTATGGCTGGATACGTTAAAAGCTATCAAAATCAAACTGCATTCCGCCGAACATTTTACATGGAAGCAAGCTTTTTATAAACTGACTTTGCACACAAGGCTGGTATGGGTTATTACTATTGCATTAATTGTCATTGGTTTTATATTTTTCTTTTTGGTGGAGTTTACAAATGCAAATACTTTAGGTAATCTGACTTTAAAACAGAAGATTTATGCGGCACTGTTCCAGTCTGTATCCCCTCGTACAGCAGGGTTTAATACCTTAACGCTGCCGGAACTTACTAATGCTTCAAAAATTATGACCATGATTTTAATGTTTATTGGAGGGTCACCAGCTGGAACGGCTGGAGGAATAAAAACGGTGACAATGGGCGTTCTTATCTTATGTGCTATTTCCACCATAAAAGGTAGGGAGCATACTGTAGTATTCAAAAAGAAAATTCCCTTTATCATTATTGCAAGAGCCATGGCTATTATTATGATTTCTATCAGTTTGGTGATTGTGATGTTAATGGTTTTAACATTTTCAGAAGATGCCAGTTTTATGGAGATCCTTTTTGAAATTATATCTGCATTTGGAACTGTCGGCCTTACTTTAGGCCTTACACCACAGTTGACATTTATAGGTAAATTAACGATTATTGTGGCCATGTTTATAGGAAGACTTGGGCCGATAACAATGGCAGTGGCCCTAATGATGAGGCAAGGAAAAGACAAAGAAAATATACAATATCCGGAAGAAAGAGTCTTAGTTGGATAGCGTTGAGGAGGAAAAAACATGAGAGCAAAACAATTCGCTGTATTTGGTTTGGGAAGATTTGGCATTAGCGTGGCAACGACCTTGGCTGAGGCTGGTTATGAAGTAATGGTTGTAGATAAGTCAGAAGATAAAGTACAGGATATATCAGCATTTGTAACCCATGCTGTACAAGCTGACGCAACAGATATGGATACCCTAAGATCTTTGGGAATTCGTAATTTTGATGTAGCTGTCGTATCCATAGGAAAAGATATTCAGTCAAGTATTATGATTACACTGCTGCTTAAAGAGATTGGTATTCCTTATGTAGTAGTTAAAGCAAGTACAGAAATTCATCAAAGAGTACTTCAAAAGCTTGGGGCAGACCGCATCATTTTGCCAGAGCATGAGATGGGCAAACGTATTGCAGCCAACCTTATTTCAGGGAATATTATTGACTATATACAGCTTTCACCAGATTACAGTATTATGGAGATTTCAATCTTGCCTGAATGGAGCAATAGCACCATCAAGGATCTTAATGTAAGAGCTAAATATGGTATTAACATCATTGCTGTGGAGCACGAGGGAAGTATCAATGTGTCACCAGAGCCTGACTATGTGCTTTTAAAAGATGATGTTTTGGTAGTAGTAGGTAATAATACTGCCCTTCATGCGTTAGAAGAAAAACGCCATGAAAAATAATATTATTAGCAGTATGCAAAATCCCATCATAAAACTAGTTGTACAGCTGCAAAAGAAAAAATCAACTAGGAAGAAAGAAAACTTGTTTGTGGTAGAAGGGGTCAAATCAGTAAATGAGATTCCCCAGGAGTATCATGTCAAATATTATATTACCACTGAGCAGATTACCAAAGAAGAGCTTCCGCGTCTAGAAGAAAAAAAGTGGGTGGTGGTGACAGAAGAGGTTTATAGAGGTATTAGCGAAACCATCACACCTCAAGGCGCTATGGCAGTGGTTGAAATACCTGTTAGAAGATTAGAACACTTAATAAATGAGAGGGACTCGTTTTATTTGGTGCTGGAAAATATTCAAGATCCCGGAAATCTTGGAACACTGATACGAACTGCCCATGCTTTTGGTGTTAGGGCTGTACTGGTTACAAAGGGGTCTGTGGATTTATACAGTCCCAAAGTGGTACGGTCTACGATGGGTTCATTATTCCATACTATGATATACGTTGATTATGAAATAGAGTCTTATGTAGACTACTTAAAGGATGCAGGGATTCCATTGTATGTTACTATGCTGGAAGAGGCACAGCCAGTCTTTGAGATTCAGTTTCAGAACCCTTTAGCGATTGTGATAGGCAACGAAGGTAATGGGGTTTCAGACTATATGAAGCAGGCAGCCAATTATAGAATGATGATTCCTATGCCAGGAGGCAGTGAGTCTCTCAATGCTTCCATTGCGGGCTCTATTTGTATGTATGAAGTTATGAGGCAGATGAATAAACGAGGATAAGGCTTGACAAAAACCCATAAAATACCTATAATTTTAAGCAGTAAAACAGTATTAGACTTCGTTTCTTTTAAAAGAGGGGCGGAGTTTTTTGCAGTTAAGCAAATGATTTAATAGGAGTATAATGAATGTTAAGAGTAGAAGTGTATAATTGACCTAAAAGGAGCGAAATAGGATGAAAACCATATCAATCAGAGCACTTTATGATGCACCGGAAGCCTATCAAGCAGAAGCTGTTACAGTAGCTGGCTGGGTAAGAACGGTGAGAGATTCAAAAACTTTTGGATTTATTGAAATCAACGACGGTACATTTTTTAAAACTCTTCAAATTGTATTTGAAGACCATCTAGGCAACTTTAAACAAATTGCAAAACTAGGAGTAGGTGCTGCAATTATTGTTACAGGACATTTTGTCATTACACCTAACCAGAAGCAGCCCTTTGAACTTAAAGCAACAGAAGTAGTGATAGAAGGCGAATGCCCACCAGAGTATCCTTTGCAAAAGAAAAGACATTCGTTTGAATTTTTAAGGCAAATTGCTTATCTTAGACCACGAACCAATACTTTTGCAGCAGTATTTAGAGTACGCTCATTGGCAGCTTATGCCGTTCACAAATTCTTTCAGGAAAGAAACTTTGTATATGCCCATACCCCCATTATTACAGCCAGTGACTGTGAGGGTGCTGGAGAAATGTTTAGAGTAACGACACTAGATCCTATGCAGCCACCTAAAAATGAAGCAGGAGAGGTTGATTTCAAAGAAGACTTTTTTGGGAAAATGGCAAGCCTTACTGTTTCAGGCCAGCTTTCAGCAGAAACTTTTGCGATGGCCTTTAGGGATGTTTATACTTTTGGGCCTACCTTTAGAGCAGAAAAATCCAATACGCCAAGACATGCGGCAGAGTTCTGGATGATTGAACCAGAAATAGCTTTTGCAGACTTAGGTGATGATATGAGGCTTGCAGAAGATATGCTCAAGTTTGTTATTCGTTATATCTTGGAAAATGCAAAAGAAGAAATGCAGTTCTTTAACCAATTTGTGGACAAAGGGATACTTGAAAGATTAGAGTTTGTTGCAGGTTCGGATTTTGGTAAAGTGACTTATACAGAAGCGATAGAAATCCTTAAAAATAGTGACAAAAAGTTTGAATATCCTGTGTTCTGGGGCTGTGACCTTCAAACAGAACATGAAAGATATTTAACAGAAGAACATTTCAAAAAGCCAGTTTTTGTGATCGATTATCCAAAAGAAATCAAAGCTTTTTATATGAGAATGAATGAAGACAATAAAACTGTAGCGGCTATGGACCTACTGGTGCCAGGGATAGGAGAGCTTGTAGGAGGCAGCCAAAGGGAAGAAAGACTAGAAGTTCTTTTGGAAAGAATGAAAGAGCTTGACCTCAATGAGGAAGATTATTGGTGGTACTTAGACCTTAGAAGGTTTGGAGGCACAAGACATGCGGGATTTGGTCTTGGCTTTGAAAGACTCATTATGTATCTAACAGGTATGACCAATATCAGAGATGTAATTCCTTTCCCAAGAACGACAGGGTCAGCTGAGTTCTAAATAATAAACGTAAAACGACGGTTTTGAATCACATCAAAGCCGTCATTTTTGTATGTAAAAGCAAGAAGGGTATTAAAATGTGTGAAATATTAAGAAAAATGCTGTATAATATACGTGTAAGTATAAGAGCAGTAGGAGATAAAAGATAAAAGGGGAAAGTAGAAATAGCGTCCGTATTGAAAGAGTATCTAAGTGAGATTAAAATAAATAAGCAGTTAACATGGAGTATATAAATGAACTTATTGTTTAAAGATCAAAAACACCAAGAAGCTTACGAGAAGTTATTAGAGGAAGCGGACTTAACCCATAGTGAAGGGGAGAAAAGACCAGAATTAATAAGAAGGCAGCTTGCGTTTTTCTATTTAATAGCTTTATTTCAAGAGGACTATCGTCATTACGAAGGAGAAGCTTTTTATGTGGAAGCGTATGAAGAAATATCTCTAGGAGGGCCAACTTATCTATTAGAAGACTGTATAGGAGAGGGGAATCATTCTCATGAGCAAATACTTTTTATAGCGAAAGAGCTTTTGCAAGGTAAGATTGCACAGGTACCTACTGCCTTAGAGCATTATAGCCCTTTTATCAAAGAGGCTTTTAGGCTGGTTCAATACATAAGCTCATAGGGAGTAGAATATATGGTAGATTCAAAGATAAGAAAGCTAAATTAAATGCATCTCAATAATCATTTTAAAGAAGAGTAGTATTGGAAAATGAGTATATTTCCAATGCTACTCTTCTTTAAAAAATATTTCTTTGAGATATAACACACTTACTATGCGAGCATTACAGGTTTTAGTTTTTTTAGGCAATGGTATTATAGTTTTTTAAAAGAAAAGAAATTTTAAATATAAGGCATTTAATCCTTCTAAACCGTCCCTTGATTTGGTCATAAAGGAATTGACGGTAGCTATAGAGCGTACCAAGTTCCTTGTCATTAACAGTATGCTTGCCATAGCGATAGGCTAGATAGGTTGAAATAATATTTTCAAGTGTGGATTCATGGGCTATAAAGCTATTTTCAGAGACGTGATGGGCATAGTCCCATAGGCTCTCAGAAGAGGCTCTTTTATAGCCTTTTTTTTCTAGGTAAAAAAGAATTTCTATAAGAAGTAATTTTGCTTTTTGATTAGGGTCTCCATTTTTAAGTTTTTTGTAATAACGCCAAGCGATATAACACATATAGAGTATAAACAAGAGAAGGAGACTCACTAGAAGTAAGACAATCAGGCTTATATGGAGATTTTTCTTTTGTGCAGGAGAAATAGAGTCCAGTGTTGTATCAGGTTCTGCAGTGTCAGGGGCTGTAAGGTATATGCTAGGATACGGCGTAGTATCAGAAGGGTCATTGGTAGACCAATGGTTAGCAGAGGAGAGGTTATATCCAGGTGTTGATTCAAAGGTAAGCCAACCATAACCTTCGATATAAGCCTCAGGCCAAGCGTGTAGAGCCTGATTGGTAAGGGGATAAGTGGTTCTAGAGTAGCTTTTTGGAACAACAAAAAGACCTTCTACATAGCGCGTAGGAATATCAACACACCTGGCAAGGACCACCAT
>JARBTY010000093.1 GCA_029239935.1 Clostridia bacterium
GCATCAAAAGCTGTCTTATCTTTTATTTTTTGTTCTTTCTCTAGAAAAAGTAAAGCTTCAACCACATCGCCGTTAGTTTGTTCAAGTGCTGATTTAGCCTCTGCGTAAGATACATTGGCCCTTGCCATGATTAAATCAATTTGTTCGATAGTTATAGTTCCCATTATTAACAACTCCTTATAAATTAGTTTAGTTTATAATCTTATTATAAGCTAGGATTATGAGAAAACACTAAATGAAAGATTAGAATTTGATTAGAAATAGATAAGAAATGATTTAATCATTTGAGAGGGTAGATGCAGATAATCGTTACTTTACAAATGGAAATAAAATTTTTTGGTTTTCAGGCGTAAACATATTATTGAGGTCTATAATCTTAGTTCCTGTATCTATACGCTGAGGAATGTTTTTGCCATCGAGGGTCTCCACGGCATATTTGATACCAAGATAGCCCATGCTGAAAGGGTTTTGTATAATGGTAGCTCTTATGACTCCATCTTGCAGCAGATCAAGTTCTTCAGGTGTGCTGTCAAAGGTGATGACTTTTATTTGGTTTTCAAGGTTCATTTCTTTAACTGCCCTTGCGACGCCAATGGAAGAAATCGCATTTAGTGCAATAATACAGTCGAGGTCACTATTAGATGCAACAATCTGTTGAGTTAAGCTACGGGCGAGATCTACGTCCGAATTGCAGTACACTCTTGCAGCCACTTTAATTTCTGGATACTCTGAAACAACTTCAAACAATCCTTTTTCACGTAGTTCTGCATTACTGGCTCCGCTTACAAAGCTCATGACTGCTATATTACCTTTTGGTCCCAATAAATCAATGAGTTTTTTGCCGGCTTCTTTCCCCGCATTATAATTATCTGTACCAATGAAACTTTTAATTTTAGTTGAATTCACCTCAGAATCTATGGCAATCACAGGTATGCCATGACCTTCTACAAGATCTACTGCAACGCCGAGACGTTCATAGTTACTTGAAGCTAAAACAATGGCATTCATACCTGTTTTAATAGTATTATTTACTAACTGTATCTGACCCTCGATATCCTCTTCATTATCAGGGGCATAAAACATCAAATCAACGTCAAATTCTTTTGCAGCAACTTCAGCCCCCATCTTAACCGTTTTCCAATAATCTCCATATTTCATTTTCACTATAAGAGCAATACTTTTTTTCTTCTCTATAGGAACGGAATTAAAAGATTGTTGGCAAGAAATTAATAAGATAGAGGTAAGGAAGAGTGCTATAATTTTTCCAGAAGTTTTCAAGACCTTTAATGTGATTTTCATTTCATTCCCCTTCTTTTATAATTGGTATCCAAATTTTAACGTTTGTTCCTTCATCGGCTTCACTCTCTATTTCAAGTCCATATTCTTTACCAAAACCAATATTCAGTCTTTCATGTACATTCTTAAGGCCAATACCTGATCCATCCTTGCTCTTAACTTCCTGTGATAAAATGTTTCTTAAGACATCTGGACTAATGCCTAATCCATTATCCTTAACCTCAAATAAAATCTTATCCTTCACAATAGATGCAGAGATTTTAATTAAACCCTCCGTGTCCATGTATTCTATTCCATGATAGAGGGCATTCTCAACAATTGGTTGCAGAATCAATTTGATTGTTTTATATTGGAGAATTTCTTCAGAAGCCTCTATTTCAAATTCAAACTTATTCTTATATCTGATTTTTTGTATGGTTAAGTAATTATTAATATGCTCTAATTCATCTTGGATACTGATAATATTTTTTCCTTTACTCAGACTTATCCTAAAGAACTTGGAGAGAGAGATTATCATTTTAATCGCATCATCTTCTCTTTGATTTTCAATCATTCTTACAACTGAATTAAGTGTATTATACAGAAAATGAGGTGAAATTTGGGCTTGCAGTATATCCAGTTCATGCTTTCTCTTTAATTCTTGTTCTAGTATAATTTGATCCATGAGCTGTCTGATTTTTACTACCATAAGATTGAATCTTCTTGATAAATGTACTACTTCATTTGGGCCATGAACATCTATTATTGTATGGAAATCTTCATTTTCAATCATTTCTATGGATTTCTCTAAATCTTCTATAGGCCTAGATATTTTAGAAGATGTAAAGGCTGTCAAGAGAAAAGTTAGAACGATTACAATGATTAATAGCCATAATACAAAAATACCTATTTCATTTTTTGTAGCTACTATTTCACTTAAGTAGGATACGGCTATGATTTTCCAGTTAGTATCATGGATAGTTCTAATGGTAGTAAGTCGCTCTTCACCAGCTGAATGTTCCAGATAACTTCCATCAGAGAGTTTTAATATTCTATGTGTATCCTCATTCTTTAATCCGATATAGATAAGCTGTTGTTGTGGATGGTAAATGATATTTCCATCTGAATCAATAATATAGATATAGCCCTTTGATCCCAAATTAACTCTCTGGCATAAATCATCTATTGTTTTAAAATTTACATCGACTAATAAAACACTGGGAGTTTTATTATAATTTACCCCTATATTGAGCATTTTGCTTAAGGATACTACCCATTTGTATTCACCTTTGAACAAGTTTTGGATATGTGGCGGAGAGATAGAAATGGTATTATGATTGGCTAGAGCCATATTAAACCAGCTTTGGGAAGCTGGTTTGCTATTATTTCTCATTTCCATTGAGGGAACTACGGAAATGAGTTCACCTTGATCCGTAAATACAGAGATAGAAACGACATCTTCACGGGTACCAAGTATAGTATACAGTTGTTCCTTAAGTTTATAATTCTCTAGACTAGAGCTGGTTAGAATTTTTGTGCTGACAAGATTAAGGACTTCACTCATGCCTTTAAGATAAAATTCTACGTTAAGGCTTACCTGTTCAAGAATTTGTTGAGTATTTGAAGCGGCAGTATTTTTAGCTGAACTTGAAAATTTGTTATAGAGTATGACAGAAATCATAAAAACTACAGAAACAGTGATAATTGTAAAATAGGTTGTAATTAAAAACTTAATACTTTTTGCTCTATAAGGTTGAAACAAAGCAGTGATAAAATATTTTATTTTAGAAAATAGATTAAGCTTAAACATTTTACACCTTCCTTGAGCTGCTTCTGTATTCTTTTGGTGTAATGCCAAAGTTCTTCTTGAAACAGAAAGTAAAGTAGTTTGGCTCTATAGAACCAATTTTTTCAGCTATTTCGTAGGTCTTCATATCTGTACTCCTTAAAAGCTCTTTTGCCGCAGCCATTCTTATTTGCAAAAGATAACTGACAAAAGTCGTTTTGGTTTCTTTTTTAAATAGACTACTGAAATAACCTGTACTGATATGTAAATGCTTGGCAACTGTATTAATATTGATGTCACTTTCGTGATAATGATTTTGAATATATTGCCTCGCCTTTTTCATCATATGAGTAGTTGTATATTCCCTATCGCTTATAATGCTTCTTATAATACGAGTACATATCCCGGCTATCCATTCCTTGGCCTGTAAAAGATTTGTAAAAGTAAAGAGTTCAGAAAACACATTGGAACTTGTCCCTAAAATAGTATCAAAATCTATTCCAGAATCTTTTGCAACTTTCAATATAGTAGTAACAATTTCCATTAGATAAATCTGCCATTCCTTCAATGAAACATTTTTTTCAATTGCTTCATCCAGTAAGGTATCAATAATATCTTTCACTTCTGTTACTGTACCGACTTTTAAGCAACGGACAAGTGATTGTTCCTTAAGTTCATCGAACCAAATTTTTTCGTTGGTACTATGATACTCCATATCTTCTATACAAATAATTCGGTTATTTCCTTGGATAAGCCTGTAGTCAAGTGCTAAAAGAGCATTTTTATAGGACTGGGGAACGTTGGTAATTTGGTCATGAAATGTTCCGACACCTATGGTAACCGTGAGCTTTAGATATTTTTCTACACTTTGACGTATTTCTTCAAGTACATAGAAAGTTTTATTCTTGGTACTTTCTTTATCCTTATCATTACTTAGTGCCAGAACAATAACATGATTATTATGAACAAATACTATTCCAAAAGAATGCTTATTAATGATTTCTTCAGTTATATTAAAGATAGCGAATAAACAAAGATCCTTATTCTGAGAGAGTTTTAAAGCATTTGATTGCTGTATAGAATCGTCCCTATAGGAAGTATGGGAGAGACTTAAACTATTATAATCCATGTGCAGCACGGATACTATAAAGCCACCATCAGTAATATGGATATCAAAATTCTTACATTTCTCTTCAATCTCTTTTGCAGTAAGTTTTTTAGAAATAAGTGAGATCAAAAAGTCTTTTCTTAAAACAGGTAAACTTTTCACATAATGTTCTTTCAAGCAAGAGATATCTTCTTTGTGCGCAATTTCTGCGTCAATATCCAGTTTTACCTTATAGAGTACATCAATAAACTCTTTTTGAGAAAAAGGTTTTAAGACATATTCATTTACATGAAGACTTATAGCTTTTTGAGCAAATTCAAATTCTTCAAAGCCGGTGAGAATGATGATTTTAGTCGTGGGGAAGGTTTCTTTTATGAGCTCTGACAGGGCAAGTCCATCCATAAAGGGCATCTTAATATCAGTGATTACAATATCAGGTAAAAATTTTTCCACAAGTTCAAAAGCTTCTTTACCATTTTCAGCTGCTCCAACAATCTCAAATCCGTACATACTCCAGTTAACTTCCTGAAGCATACCTTCTCTTAACTCTGCTTCATCATCTACTAATAATAATTTGTACATAAATCCTCCCTAAATCTGTTAGCTCTATTTTTTGAAAATATATATGTTTGTTGTATAATTGAGAACACTAAGTAACTGCCTAGTGTTCTCAATTTACAAATGATAAGTATTACTCTTTTTAAAAAAATATATTTTTTATTATAGCATGGTGGACGTAAAGTTTCATTTTTGTAAACAAGTCATATGAGAATTTTGATATAAATGATGAGGATTTTGTAGTAATTTGTAAATTGAATAATGTTATTATATAAGTGTTCATAAACCACATGGTTTCATTGGTAAAATCCATGTGGTGTATATTTTTAGTTACCCTATTCAGATGGACAAGATTTTTAAAGATTTGAATTTTAGGAGGATTTCATAATGGTTACATAATTCATTTAGAATTAATAGCTCATTTATAGACTGCAAATTGCAGTATTGGTAAGTGCCTATGCCCTATAATCTTCAATTAATTGAGCATTAAGGTAATTTAACTGATACTTTATTTGGGGTATTAAGGCCTTTTGAACTTATGTATTATTCTTATGGGAATAAAACTTATGAGGGAGGGTGATTGTATAATGTATACTAGCAATTTTAAGTACAATAAAGGGGAGGTAGATATGAAAAATAAGAATTATTTTAAAAGGTTCATGTCAATGTTTTTGTCTTTTACGATGATTGTCAGCGGATGGATGATAAAAGTACCCGTTTTCGCAGATGATAGCGCAATAACAGAAACGGCAATAACAGGCAACGAGTGGACAACACTTGAAGATGTGAGAGTAAACGGAATGGAAGCGCGATCAATTTTTGTACCTTTTGACGATGTCCAAACAGCAAAAAATAACCCGTTATTTAAAGACAGGTTAAAATCAACAAATGTAATTGATTTGAATGGGAACTGGAAATTTAATCTTGTAAATAAACCGGCTGATCGTCCAGATCTTACTAATAAAACAATGGATTTTACGTCAAATTGGAAGGAGATTACTGTACCTTCATCATGGCAAGTAGCTAATCAATACGCAGGTGTTTACGGAGACTATCCGATTTATGCCAATCAAAACTATCCATGGACGTATGCTCAAGGAACAGCTACAAGTGCACATGGTTTTCCAAATGCACCAGCACAGGTGAATCCAGTAGGTTCCTATATGCGCACATTTGCACTAACTAAGGAGCAAATAGAAAAGCAAGTTGTTATATCCTTCATGGGCGTTGAAGCAGGTTTTTATTTATTAATCAACGGAAAAATGGTTGGATATGGTGAAGATAGCTTTACAGCTGATGAATTTGATATTACAGATTATGTTGTTGAAGGCACAAACACTGTCGCTGTTCAAGTATTTCGATGGACAACAGGCAGCTTTATTGAAAATCAAGATATGATTCGTTATTCTGGTATCTTTAGAGATGTTTATGTTTCGGCCACAGAAAAGGTAAATATCCGTGATTATAATGTAGAAACTTTATTTACTAATCATGTATTTGATTCTTCTAATTTACAAATAGATGCCTACATACAAAACACTTCAGATACCTTGGCGACAGACTACAAGGTAATAGAATACCTATATGATGATAAGGGTAACCCAGTCATTTCTGGTGTTGAGAAAACAGTGACACTAGACGCAGGAGAAGAAAAAGTTGTTAACTTTGACGAAGTTGTAACTAATCCTAAGCTTTGGTCAGCTGAACATCCTAATCTTTATACTATGGTACTTGAAGTTAAAGACAATGCAGGAAAAACGCTTAATACCATGGCTAAAAAAGTTGGGTTCAAAGAATTCTACATGGATAAAACGAATGCTAGTGCACACATTATGCGCCTCAATGGTCAGCCTATTACGTTCTATGGCGTAAACAGAGGAGAGAATTCTCCACAAGGGGGGCATAATATTTCTTATGAGTACCAGCTTCAAGACGTTTTAACAATGAAAAAATTAAACATTAACTCTGTACGTACGTCCCACTTCCCAAGCGATGTTTATTTCTATGATTTGGCTGATGAGTATGGTATTTATGTATTAGATGAAGTTAATGTAGAATCACACAATGGACGAACGAATATCTCCTCTACTAACACACCTAATGGGGCAAGTAGCGGAGCTCCAGGCAGTATTATAGGATTTAATAATTCTACTAGAGATAGAATGACACATATGGTAATGCGTGACAAAAACCACCCTTCAGTTTTAATGTATTCTCTTGGAAATGAAGCTGGAAGTGGTGCTAATTTCGAATTAATGATTGACGTTATTAAAGCTAAAGATCCCGATAAATTAATACATTATCAAGGTGATAACGGCAATGCACGGGTCGATATGCAAAGCAAAATGTATCCATCAGCTACTGAAAATGCGACATATACAGGTGTGAAGCCTTATGTAATGTGTGAGTATGAGCATGCAATGGGCAATGCTTTAGGCGGCTTATACAAATATGTTGAGGGCTTTGAATCGAATCCAAGGGCGCAAGGTGGATGGATTTGGGACTATGTAGATCAAAGCGTATATACGCTTAAACCTGGAGCAGACCCAAATAATTATGATCAAGATGATCTGTTCCTTGGATATGATGGATCATGGCCAGTAGTAGGTGGTAACGGAAACTTCTGCCAAAATGGGTTTATTTATCCAGACCGCACTTGGAAACCAGGGGCCTATGAAGTTAAGAAACAATATCAAGATGTTAAGATCACCGAATCGGATTTGAAAAATGGAAAAGTTATAGTTAAAAACTTAAATCTTTTTACCAACGTCAATGAATATCAGGTACAGTGGTCTCTTTTAGAAGATAATGTTGCAGTCCAAACTGGTGCATTTACTGATGCTGATATGGACATAGCACCTCTTTCAAACAAAGTTGTAACCGTACCTTATGCATCACAGCCACTCAAAGATGGGGCAGAGTATATTTTGTCAATTGAGTACAGATTAAAAGCTGGAACCAACTATGAATCGGCTGGTTATGTTAAAGGTAGCACACAATTTGTGCTTCCTTTTGAAGGCAAAGAAATCATAGCTGCAGTTAAAGATATGCAAGATGTAGCAACCGATAATGCTAGCCAAACAGAGGTTACAGTTAAAGGTAAAACAACTGAGAATAAAGATTTTGAAGTAGTGGTAAACAAATTAACAGGGCTGCTGACAACTTATAAAGTTGACGGAAAGAACCTTATAGCAGAGGCCCCAATCGGCAGCTTCTACCGTGCAGAACTTGACAATGATACAAGCGGAACAGCACACACTGGAAATACTGGTGCTGACTATGAAAAATGGCGGGACGAAGGCAAAGACATGGTTGTAAGAAATGTCGAAGTAAAAACAGGCAATGCCAAGTTTACAAAAGTTATTGTAGATGCTACGCTTAAAGGCGGAAGTACATATTCCTTGATATATAATATATACGGCAATGGGGATGTAAATGTTACAGCATCTTTGAAACCGCTGGCAACCATGCCGAATTTGGGTGAAGTTGGTATGATGATGCAGCTTCCTTCAGCATATGAAAATATCACATGGTATGGAAGGGGCCCTGATGAAAACTATTCAGACCGTAAGTCTGGATATAATATCGGAGTATATGAATCAACGGTTACGGAGCAATTCTTCCCCTATATGAGACCTCAGGAAACAGGTAATAAAACAGATGTACGCTGGGTTGCACTAACAGATGACAGTGGCAACGGGCTTTTGGCCGTAGGCACAAGCGGTGTACTGGAGGCGAATGCGCTTCACTACACTCCTGACGCTTTAAGTACCTATAAGAGCAAAGTTAAGTATCCTTATCAAGCTGAAAAAACTGAAAATGTTATTTTAAGACTTAATTTAGCACAAAAGGGTATTGGTGGGGAGACATGGGCAACAGGTCCTTATTCCGATCATGTTTTACCAGCATCAAAATCCTACTCTTATAGTTATACCCTTAGACCTATCTTCACAAATGATAATATGATGGCTAAAAGTAAATTAACAGTAGAGAAAGCAGCAACACTGGAAGATATCAAGATAGGCGGAAAATCTATAGAGGGCTTTAATCCAAACATATATAGTTACAGCATGACACTAACCTCTTTAGACACTGTAGCTCCAGAAGTTACAGCTACTGATTCTACTGGAACATTGAAAGTTGATATTGTTCAGGCATCAGGTGTACCCGGTAAGGCAACGGTTACCATTTCCTCTGAACTACTTGAACCTTTAATCTATACGATCAACTTTGAACAAGTTAATCTTATGTATATGAGTGATTTGCCTTTCAAGTACAGCTTTTCCGGCTATGGCGCTATAGCTGTAGATACAGCCAATAATGGCAGTAGTATGATTCAACTGCAGAAAGCTCCAGGGACAATTGTATCTTATGATAAGGGCTTCTCAGGTAATGCAGAGCAAATCCTAGACTTTGATATTTCGACATTAAGCCCAGATAGATTTAAGGCTTATGCAGGTATAGATTATGTTGCAAAAGGCGGAACTGCTGGCAATAGTACAGGACCATCTATATATTTCGAAGTATGGGGACATAAAAAGGTAAGTGAACTGACAGACACTTATTATTCAGCAATGAATCCAGGTGCAGCTGGTACAGGAACTATTGTAAGAGACGGCTGGACACTTCTGTATAAATCACCATTGCAAGGTAATAATAGAGCATCACAGGGATCAACACCGAATTTGGCAGATATTAATGTTAGCCTAAAATATGATGATAACGGCGAAACTAAACACTATGAAGCAATTCGTCTTCAGATGAATGCTAATGGGAATAACGGTCATGACAACGGCTCTTGGGGTAATCCCAGATTGATGTACGAT
Organism: Clostridia bacterium; assembly: GCA_029239935.1. Next base: position 9,554 of record JARBTY010000093.1, read on the forward strand.
GTAGATACCACTATACTTGAACAAAAGATTACAGAAGCTAATACTCTGTATACCTCAACAGTACAAGGAACAGGTGTCAATCAATATCCAGAAGCTGCAAGAGTGGTTCTTAAAGCCGCTATTCAAGAAACCAGGGATGCCATAGAAGTAGGCGGACTTACAGATGGAATAGTTACAAGTAAAATTGAAAACCTTCAAGCAGCCATAAATTCATACAAAGCTGCTAAGGTACAAAGCATTGTGTTAGTTCCTCAATCGCTTTCAATATCTGATAATAAAGTGGCATCTGTATTCGCGGTAAAGAATAATACGGGTATGCTCATAAACTATACATCTATGCTTGCAATCTATAAAGATAATCAAATGATAGGCTATGGTGAAAACATCATGAGCTCAGCAGCTGATAATGATGACCAAGGTATTGAGTTTGATGTGCTTGGAGGTTTGGAAAATACTAATGTAGCTAAGATTATGGTTTGGGACACAGATAGCGGCGTGCCATATGCTATGCCTGCACAACGTTCAGCGACATCTGGTTCAGTATTTGAGAAAGAAGTCTTGATAGACCCTGCAGGTGTTGCCAATAACCCTGGAATAGTATTAACAGCTAATTCTGAAGAAGGAACAGTTACTGTAAGCGGAACAGGATTTGTACCTGAATCTCAACTAACGCTTAAGGCACTCTTTAATGAAAGTGTAACAGATTATGTAGATCAATTTGCTTGTGACGAGAATGGCACATTTAAATTAACTTATAAATCAAATGCAACTTTAGAAAATTGTCTTGTTGATGTTTATATAAGTGGTCAAGGTATCGTAACGCCACTTTCAAAAACTGAGACAATAGGAAAGTATGGAGATAAGTTAGAAGTTACATTTGACCTAAATTACGAAAGTACTACAAGTACTATCATAAGAATTAATAAAGATGAGCCAATTGGTGATCAACTTCCGAATCCAACAAGGGAAGGGTATAGATTTGAAGGTTGGTATGACAATGAAGAGGGAATTGGAAGCCCAATAAGCAAAGAAACTATCGTTACGGCAGTTAAAACATATTACGCAAGATGGATAGAAGAGATAGAAGGACCTGAGGAAGATACGGTACCTCCGGTTATCCATGGAGTGATAGACAAAACCATTTGTGTAGATGAAGCATTTGACCCAGCTGAAGGGATAATAGCGATTGATGACGTAGATGGAGATATCACATCAAGGCTTCAAATAACAGGAAGTGTGGAGACAACAACTGCAGGAGTTTATACTTTAGAGTACAGTGTAAGTGATGTAGCAGGAAATGAAGCAACTGCAACAAGAACAATTACAGTACAGGAAGAGCCAATATTAGACACAGAAAAACCAGTTATTCAAGGAGCT
>JARBTY010000008.1 GCA_029239935.1 Clostridia bacterium
TGATTGTTCCCTATAAAGAGATGGACTATGACTGTGTGGATATGACAACCCTTGTGATTATTGGGAATAAATCGACCTTTATACATGGAGAGTATATGGTTACGCCGAGGGGTTACGCTCTATGATTTTAGTTTTGGGGGGCACGTCAGACAGTTTACTCATTTGCAAAAAGTTAAATGAAAAAAAACTGCTGTATAAGGTGTCAGTGACAACGGATTATGGCAAACATTTAGCCCAAAACTATACCAACAATGTTTTGATGGGGCAGCTGGATTTAATAAGTATGAAAGAACTCATCAAAAAACAGGGGATTAGTCTGATTATAGATGCGACACACCCCTATGCAATACAAGTATCTCAGACAGCTATTTTAGCAGCTGACGGGTTGCAGATAACATACATGCGTTATGAAAGAGAATCTCTTTTAAAAAGTATAGAGTATGATAAACTAGAGATAGTAGAAACCATACAAGAAGCTTGTGAAGTGGCAGCGAGAGTTGGAAAACATATTTTTTTAAGTACGGGCAGCAAACATCTGGAGATTTTTTGGAAAGCACTTCCAGGCAAAGAAATCATAGCAAGGGTTCTTCCAACCAGTGAGGTTTTGGCAGCCTGTGAAAAGATTGGCTTTCATGCAGACCATCTTATTGCTATGAAAGGCCCCTTTACTACAGCACTTAACGAGGAGATGTATAAACATCACCAAATTGATTTGGTGATTACGAAAGAAAGCGGCAGCCAAGGAGGGTTTTTAGAAAAAATAGAAGCCTGCAGAAAGCTTGACATTCCTGTTATTGTTATCAAAAGAGCAGGTATGGATTACCCTTGTGTGGTCTATCACATAGAGGATATTTTAAAAAGACTGGAGAACTGCTTATCATGAAAAAAGCTGTTTTAGTTGTTAGTTTTGGAACAAGTTATGAAGAGACTCGGATAAAAACAATTGATGCGTGTGAAAATCAAATCAAAGAAACTTTTGGGGAGTATGACTTTTTTAGAGCCTATACGTCCACAATGATTATTAAAAAAATTGCTAAAAGAGATAAGTGCTATATTGATACACCAAGAGAGGCCCTGCAAAGGATTTATGAATTGGGTTATGAGGAGGTGCTTATACAATCTCTTCATATCATATGCGGAGATGAATATGATAAATTAGCTGGGCAAATTCATGAGTACAGAGATCGGTTTAAGAAAATTTCGGTAGGCAGGCCTCTTTTAACAACGATAGAAGACTATGAAGCGGCTGTAAAGGCGACTTTAAAAGAGCTTCCAGAGGTCAAAGAAGACGAAGCTATCGTTTTTATGGGACATGGCACGACACATCCTGTTTTTTCTGCCTATTGTGCATTAGAATATGCTTTTAGAGAACATGGCGCAAGGGCTTATGTGGGGACGGTAGAAGGGTACCCTACTTTACAAAATGTTATCACGCAGCTGCAAAAAGATCAGATTAAAACCGTGTATCTGCTTCCTTTTATGCTTGTGGCAGGGGATCATGCAGTGAATGATATGGCCAGTGACGAAGAGGATTCATGGCATACTTGTTTAAGGAATAGCGGCTTTCATGTGAAGGTCATCTTAAAGGGATTGGGAGAAAACCCACATATTCAAAAATTGTTTGTAGAGCATGCAAAAGACTGTATTGCTGAAAATAATGGATAGTGAGTCAAGGAGGAAGCGTATATGGCTAAGTTTTATGGTATTGGGACAGGACCTGGAGACAGCAGTCTGCTTACTTTAAAGGCCGTAGAAACATTGGGCGGTCTAGACATTTTATATACACCGGAGGCAGAAAAAGATGGAGGAAGTCTGGCTTTATCCATTGTTAAGCCTTATTTAAAAAAGGAATTACAAATTAAATACAGACATTTTCCAATGAGTTTTAATAAAGACGAAAAGATGATCAAATGGCAGGCGGTTGCCACAGAGATTACTGAGGATGTAAGAGAAGGGAGAAATGTAGGGTTTATTACACTGGGAGACCCTATGCTCTATAGTACGTATGTGTATATTATGGAGCTGCTGGTTCAGCAAATAGAGGTTATAACAATACCTGGGATATCTTCTTTTTCAAATATTGCATCAAGCCAAAACTTTCCGCTTGTGATGGATAAAGAACCCCTTATCATTATACCTTGTACAGCAGATGAGGAAATCCTTGATACGGCTATGCAGACTTATAACTGTATGGTGCTGATGAAGGTTTATAAAAACTTTGAACAAATTGTCAAAAAGATAGAAAAGTATGGCTTAATAGACTATGCACTATTAGTTAGTCAGTCTTCTCTAGAAGGAGAAAAGGTTTATACAGACCTTAGGGCTATTGACTTAAAAGAAAAAATTTCCTATTTTTCTACCATTCTAATTAATAGAAATAACAATCCAAGTAAGAGGTGATGAGGTGAGTGCCATGAATATAGGTGTAATAGGTGTCAATCACCTATGTCCTATTGATTTAAGAGAAAAAATTTCCTTTACACATACTAAAAAAATAGAAGCACTCCATACTCTAAAAGCGAAACATATTGATGAGGTTATCGTTTTATCAACGTGTAATCGCAGCGAAATTTATATATGGGACAGAGATCTAGAAAATAAGATGCAGGAAGCTAAAGCATTTTATGAAAGTTTCTTTCAGTGTGCTGAAATAGAAACTTATCTGATCTATAAAACAGGGCTTGAGGCAGTCAGTCATCTGTATCATGTAGCAGCTGGACTGGATTCGATTGTGATTGGAGAAGACCAAATTCTTGGACAGGTTAAAGAGGCATGGGGACTGGCTGTTAATGAGCAGACAAGTGGCAAGATGCTCAATAAGATTTTCAGAGAAGCTGTTAGTACTTCAACAGCAATCAAACATACGATTAAAATATCTGAAAACCCCTTATCCATTAGTTCCGTTGCCGTTAAATTTTTGAAAGAAAAGATGCAAGGCCTAGAGCATAAAAGGATTCTGATGATAGGCATTGGTAAGATGAGTAAACTGGTGATTAAATATCTGGAGGAAGAAAAGGTAGACAGAATCTACGCGTCTAACAGGAGTCATCAAAGAGCGGTAGAGATAGGTACCATTTACCCTAATATTGTGCCCATAGATTACAAAGATAGGTATACTGTACTGGGTGAAGTCGATGCAGTTGTTTGTGCAACATCTTCTCCACATGTGGTGATGCAGGCCAAAGATATGCCAGCGGTGACGAAACCTCTCTTCATGGTAGATATCGCACTGCCAAGGGATATTGATCCCAAGATAGGGCATATGCCCTATACTAAAGTCTATGATATAGATGATTTAAAAACCATTTGTGAAGAAAGCAATCAGAAAAGAATTCTATTATCCCAAGAAGCAAAAAAAATAATCGTTCAAAAAGTTGAAGAAATAGAAGAATGGATCAAACTGGCCCAAGTAGATCGTACACTGCAGCTCCTTAATGAAAAAAAGAATGAAATTCAAAAAAATACCTTAGAATCTATCTATAAAAAGACAGATTTATCCTTTAAAGATAAAGAGGTTATTGATAAAGTAATTGAATCGGCATTAAAAAATCTCCTTAAGACCCCAGCAGTTAATATAAAAAAAATAAAAGATAAGTCCCAAAGAGAAAACTATATAAAAGTTTTAGAAGAATTATTTGAATTATAAGATTCTCAAAAAAGGAGCAGAACGATGAAAAAAATAATTGGAACAAGGGGAAGTCAACTCGCTCTTACCCAGACGCATTGGGTCATCAATGAACTAAAAAAATATAATCCAGGTATCCATTTTGAGGTCGAAATTATAAAAACAACAGGAGACAGAGTACAGACAAAACCTCTTGATAAAATTGGAGATAAAGGACTATTTACAAAAGAAATAGAAGAAAAATTGTTGAGCAGCGCCATAGATATAGCGGTTCATAGTATGAAAGATATGCCTTCTTTAATGACAGAGGGGCTTAAGTTTTCGTATGTGCCCCAAAGGGAGGATGCAAGAGATGTCTTAATCCTTAGGGAAGACTATAAATCGCTTGAAGACCTGCCGTTAGGTGCTAAAATAGCGACTGGCAGCAAGCGCCGAAAGTACCAACTGCTCAAACATAGGCCAGATCTTAAGATTGAGCCCATAAGAGGCAATATTGACACACGGATTCGTAAAATAAAAGAAGAGGGCCTTGATGGCATTGTATTGGCGGCAGCGGGCATTCATAGGATGAAGCTGGAGGATTATATAAGCTTTTACCTTCCTATCGGACTGATGCTTCCAGCCCCTGGACAAGGCGCCTTAGCCGCTGTCATATGCCGGTAGGAGCCTACTGCGCAATAGAGAAAGATGAGATTGTACTGGAGGCTTTGTTTGGTGATGAAGCAGGAAAGAAATTACTTTTTATGTCTATGGGTGGTAGAATGGAAGAAGCAGAGCAAATAGGCTATGCCCTTGCAAATAAGATGCTAAAGGAGTTTGATAAAGATGAAAGGTAAGGTTTATTTGGTCGGGGCAGGCCCTGGGGATTATAAATTGATGACACTTAAAGGCTTAGAATGTATACAAAAAGCGGATGTTATTGTGTATGATAGACTCGCCAATGAGAATTATTTAAAAGAAGCACAACCAGAGTGTGAACTCATTTACGTGGGAAAAGCCTCTAGCAATCACACATTGTCGCAAGATGAGATCAACCGGGTGATGATGACTAAGGCAAAAGAGGGGTGTGTAGTAACTAGATTAAAAGGAGGAGACCCTTATGTATTTGGACGGGGAGGAGAAGAAGGTGAATATCTTTTAGAGCACGGTATTCCCTTTGAAGTCATCCCAGGTATTACCTCAGCCATTGCAGGACCTTGTTATGCCGGGATTCCGGTGACCCATAGGGACATGGCTTCTTCTTTTCATGTGATGACTGGACATTTAAAGGATGAAGAAGATGACCTGAATTGGTCAGCTCTTGCAGGGTTAAAAGGGACCCTTGTTTTTTTGATGGGTGTTGCAAATCTCAAGAAGATTACAACCAACCTTATCAAAGAAGGAAAAAACAAAGAGACACCTGCCGCTTTAATCAGCTGGGCAACAAGACCCAATCAAAAGGTTGTGACAGGGACACTCGAAACAATCTATGAACAGGCACTGGGAAAAAAGGTGAAGCCGCCAACACTTATTGTCATAGGAGAGGTAGTGAATCTGAGAGATAAGCTTAACTTTTTTGAACAAAAACCGTTATTTGGTAAAAATATTATTGTTACCCGCGCCAGGGAGCAAAGTAGCTCATTGGTGGAAAAAATCAATGATTTAGGTGGCAATGCCATAGAGGTTCCAACGATTAAGATAAAAGAGATTGAAAACAACATTGCTTTAGAAGAAACCCTAGATAGGCTTAAAGACTATGGCTATATCCTCTTTACAAGCCCTAATACAGTCAAGATCTTTTTTAAGAACCTCAGCCAAAAAGGGCTGGATAGCAGAAGCCTTTCTCATATGAAAATTTGTGCAGCAGGGGTAAGTACAATCCAAGCGTTAAATGATAAGGGCATAAATCCGGACATAGTGCCTCAAAAGGCAGTTGCTGAAGCGATTTATGAATGCCTCAGCGACGTATTAATAGAGTCAGATCATGTTTTAATGCCAAAATCGGCTATTGCAAGAGAGTATTTGACTGAACATTTAAGTCAAATCTGTCGGGTGAAGCCTATTGATTTATATGATACAGTGGTAGAAACACTGGATAAAGAGTGGGTTTTAAAGATGCTTGATGAAAAGGAAATAGATTATATAACCTTTACAAGCTCTTCCACGGTGGATTATTTTATAAATGGCATAGGGTTAGAAAACTGTGAGAAGTTGAAAGGTACAAAAATAATTTCTATAGGACCGATTACATCTAAGAAAATTGCAGAATATGCACTTGAAGTTTATAGAGAACCAGAAGACTATACGTTAGAAGAAATGATTAACTGTATCATTAAGGATCAATAGGAGGAAATAAATATGGACCATACACAGTCAGAAAGTATTTACAAAGAAGCAGTCAAATATATACCAGGGGGGGTTAATAGTCCTGTAAGAGCTTTTAAATCAGTGGGGATGAACCCTATTTTCATAGACCATGCTCAGGGCAGTAAGATTTATGATGCAGACGGCAATGACTTTATTGACTATATCTGCTCATGGGGACCGCTTATTTTGGGACATAGTCATGAAGTAGTATTAGAGGGCATAGAAGAGCAGTTCAAAAAAGGTACCAGCTATGGGATGCCTACTCAGCTTGAGGTAGAAATGGCAAAGCTTATTGTAGACGCTTATGAAGGAATAGATAAGGTCAGAATGGTCAACTCGGGAACAGAGGCAACGATGAGTGCCTTAAGAGCAGCAAGGGCTTATACCGGAAGAAATAAAATATTAAAGTTTGAGGGCTGCTACCATGGGCATTCAGATGCGCTATTGGTTAAATCAGGCTCGGGGACCATTACGTATGGAGTACCCACTAGTCCAGGCGTACCAGAAGATGTTGTCAAACATACACTGGTCTGCCCTTACAATGACAATGAGGCATTAAAAGAGATTTTCAAGGAACAAGGGCAAGATATTGCCTGCGTCATTGTAGAGACCATATCAGGAAATATGGGACTTGTACCAGGCAAAAAGGAATTTTTAGAATTATTAAGAGAAATAACCCTTGAATATGGCAGTGTTTTGATATTTGATGAAGTGATTACAGGGTTTAGAATAGCTTATGGCAGTTCACCTCAATACTTTGGTATCCAGCCGGATATGGCGTGTTTTGGTAAAATCATAGGGGGCGGACTGCCAGTTGGTGCCTATGGCGGTAAAAATGCCATTATGGATATGATTTCTCCAGTAGGGCCTGTTTACCAAGCCGGAACGCTTTCAGGCAATCCACTGGCTATGCATGTAGGTAAAAAAACTTTGGAGTATCTGAGGGATCATCCAAGAGTATATGAGGAGTTAGAGCAAAAGACAACTTATCTGGAGCAGGGCATCAAAAATAATTTGGAGCAATTGGGCTTAGACTTAGCTGTAACAAGGGTAGGTTCATTAATAGGCTTATTTTTTATATCGGGTAAAACAGAAAACTATGATGATGTTAAAAACTGTGATTTAGAGAAGTTTAATATCTATTTTGAAGAAATGTTAAACCGCGGTATTCTGATAGGGCCAGCTCAATTTGAAGCAATGTTTTTATCAACGGCCCATACAAAAGAAGATTTGGATCAGACGATTAAAGCCAACTATGAGGCCCTTAAAGTCGCCTATGGATTAACTTGATTCAATAAGACTTAGAGCGTGTACGAGGAGTAAAGGAGTCAAAGATGAAACATTTCAAATTTTTTCAGAACAGCCAATGTGAGTATTTTCCATGTCATACGCTCAAAGAAGGGGAGGCCTTTAACTGTCTGTTTTGCTACTGCCCGCTTTATCTGCTGGGAAGTGAGTGCGGGGGAGAGTTTAGATACACACAAAAAGGTGTTAAGGACTGCTCAGCTTGTACGAAGCCTCATACACCAAAAGGGTATGAACACGTGCAGGCCCATATTGGCAAGGTGATAGAAAAGGGAAAAAAGACCCAATAGCAGCTATTGAGGAGTAAGAGGAGGGTGAAAAGATGAGTCAAATCATACTCGTGACAGGAGGGGCCAGATCAGGGAAAAGCCGTCATGCAGAAAGTTTATGTAAGGCCCAGGGCAACCAGACAGCTTACATTGCAACAAGCATTCCATTTGATACAGATATGCAGGACCGGGTAAAAAAGCATAGGGAAATGAGACCTAGTGAGTGGACAACCTATGAGGTTTATGAGGATGTTTACAAAAAGATTCCTCAGATCGCCAAGGAGCATCAGACAGTCATCTTGGATTGTGTGACACTTATGGTCAATAATATCATGTTTAAAAAAAATATAGATTTTGAAAGCTGTGACCACCCAATTATAGATGAAATGGAAAAAGATATTCAAGAGCAGGTAAAACTTTTGATAGAGGCCATCAGAGAAACCACACTTTATTTTGTGATAGTCACCAATGAAATAGGAATGGGCATTATAGGAGCTACAAGGCTTACACGGATTTATACAGACATTATAGGCAGAGTTAATCAGCAGATAGCCCAAATGAGTGATGAAGTGCACTTGGTTGTAAGTGGTATACCGGTTAAGATAAGGGGATAAGCATGAAGCGATTTATAGGTATTTTACAGTTTTTAACAAGAATACCCCTCCGTGCAGATTTTGGGGTGGATGATGGGTTCTACAAAAGCATCGTATACTTTCCACTGGTGGGTGCTGTGCTGGGGATGCTGTATTATATAACAGGTTATTTAAGTCTTTTGGTGTTTGATCATTTGATTACAGCCCTTATGATTCTCTTTGCATCCGTTCTCTTAACGGGAGGTCTTCATATAGACGGGGTGGGCGATACTTTTGACGGCCTTTATAGTTATAGGGATAAAGCAAAAATATTAGAGATTATGAAAGATTCAAGGCTTGGGACAAATGGGCTTTTAGCAATCTTTTTTTTACTGTTATTCAAGACAGCATTTATTTATAGCCTATTGCAGCAAAACAGCTTGTGGGCCATCTTCATTATGCCGGTGTTCGGAAGGCTTAATTCCTCCTGGGCGTGCTATAAAACAATCACACCAAGAGAAAAGGGAATGGGCAATATTTTTATAGGTAAAACGAGTTTGAAAATGATGGTTATAGAAGTGAGTTACACAATGGCTATAGTATTTGGCATAGTCTATTTGCTTTCACCAACACCAACGGTGCTATTTCTTAGTCATTTACTCCTTTTAATAGGGATATTAATAGCTGTTAGACTATTTATCCGATCGGTGTATAAGAAAATTGACGGGATTACGGGAGATATTCTCGGAGCTGTTTGTGAAATAGCGGAACTCCTTTATCTGGCAGGAGCCTATTTTATGGTACAACATTAAATAGGGATATGAAGAAGATGAAAAAAATGCATTGATGTACTTTTATAGATAATAAAATAGGCGATAATGTTGTATAATAAGGATAAAGGAAATACAGGGAGGAAAAAAGATGAAATTTTTACATGAAACCAATCGTATTTATGCAGCTGACGAAAATGAAAAAATCATTGCAGAAGTTACTTTTCCAAATGTAGGTGTTAACCTTGTCAATATCAATCATACGTTTGTAGATAATTCACTTCGTGGACAGGGAATTGCCTCTTTATTGATGGAGGAGGCTTATAAAGAAATTAAAAAACAAAACAAAAGAGCCCTTGCTACCTGTTCTTATGCCGTGAAATGGTTTGAAAAAAATACTTCAAATAAAGATATTATCGCAGATAAAATATTTTAATAGTTTATTGGGTATAAAGCTATTCTATAAAAACTCATGACTCATTGGTAATTAGTGAGCTATGAGTTTTTATTTTGAAAACATAGTCATCAGTATTTGTAAAATATCTTTATAGGTCCATAATGAACAGGTATTTGGGGCAGTGTTATAGGATTCCCATATAATAAGGGCCAGGTGTTCAGGAGATAATTCATTAGAGATGAAGTTTCGAAAAACAGTGCGGTCACCATTGAGAAGGCCAACTGTCTTAAGCCAGTTAATAAAAGAATCGCAGCCTATTTGTGCATCCAAAGAGTCTTCAGTGGTTGTTAGTCCAAAAACGTTTCTTGAAAATCTTGTAAAGGCTTGAGGACGTATTTTTGATAATTTATGTAAAAATATCGGCATTAATAGACTTAAGGAGAGGTTATAAGAGATATGCAGGTGGCAGCTAAAACTTTTGGCGAGGTGGTGGCAAGTTGTGTAATGATGGTGAGAACCAAGCCCGGAAAACTGAGTTCTTGCCAGAGCAGCACTCCATAATAAATCACTTCTTGCATCTAGATTATCAGGATATTTTATCATCTTTTCAACAGCTTTCATGGTGGAGCAAATGAGACTTTCAGCATAAGATTTGAGGAGTTCGTTATCGGTGTGAGCGCCTAGATAAAATTCAAAAATATGGTGGAATATACTTAGGGAACCGCAAGCTGCTGAGTTTACGGGGACAGCAGCTGTCAGAACGGGATCCATAATAGTCAATAGGGGGAAATGACATTTAAGCGAGTAAGACTTTTGGGTGTTGTCATTGATGAGAACCGCAGAGCTGCTGACTTCTGAACCGGTGGCAGAAAAGGTTGGAACAGTTATTACGGGGATAGAAATGAGAGAGTCTCTTGCAGTCATACCTACGTATTTAGCAGCATCCATTACCGAACCGCCGCCTAAAGCAATAATACAGTCCGCGCGATGTAGATTGCATTTTTTAACATAGTGACTTAGAGTAGAGGCAGTAGGATTTGGAGCAATAAAAAGTGTTTCACAAATAGGAATATGAGAATTTATCAAATGAGTTCTGAACTTTTCATAAATAGAACAATCAAGTGAAGTATCTGCACATAGCAGCAATACTTTTTTATAACGTCCATACAGCTTAGCAGGTAACTGTAAATAAATATTTTCACCACATAATATTTTAACAGGAGTGGTATTGTTAAAGGATTTCATTAATAAATAACTCAATGACTGCATGGATAAAACCTCCTTATTAGCATCAAGATTACTAACTCTATATACCTGTATTTTAATGCAGTTATCCTAACGTGTAAATTTAAGTAAGTAGCTAAATATAGGATAATAATGAACTTGAAGGATATAAAAAATAAAACTCATATTTTTCAAAATAGGAGAGTGAGGAGAATAAATGATTGAGGAAGGACTTCATCTAGAGATTGTAGAGTATTTAAAAAGTATCGATTTAAATCAAATAATTATAATAGACTGTATTCATATTGATCAAACCAGTAACAAATGGGTTTTTACAGAGCACTCTCATTTTTATATGGAGATGATTTATTTTCTAAAAGGCAAAGCTCATATTAATGTGGGGGATTCGTCAGTTAATACTTCAATATATGATGTTATTGTTTATTTGCCTGAACAGAGGCACCAGGAAGAAGTAGATTTAACAAATAATCAAGAAGTTATCTGTATCGGGATAGATATTCAGCTGAATAAACCAATAGATCAAAGCAGTTTTAAACTTTGTGACAGAGCGGGAATACTTCGTTGGTTATTTGAGCAAATCCATAGGGAATATCGCTCGAAAAACAGGACAAGTTCTTATTTGACTAAAATTTATGCACAGGCTGTTATTTTGCAATTTATAAAACATCTTGATAGGCAGACGATGGACAGTGAAGAAGAAGTTATGGAAAGAATCCAAAATTACATTCAGCAAAATCTTTCAACTACTATTACCCCACCACAGCTAGCGGCCATGGGGCATATCAGTAAGTCTTATTTACATCGCTTATTTAAAAAACATTTACAGACGACACCGGTGCATTATATTAATCAAACCAGAATATCAGCAGCTCAAAGTCTCTTGCTTGATACGACATATTCTATTAGAGATATTGCACAGTCGGTAGGGTTTGAAGATGTTAACTATTTTAGCAGAGTATTTAAAAGATTGATGGGTACAACACCTAGTAAGTTTAAAGATAGTCATAAGATTTCAAATTTCAAATGAGATAGGGGACTTTTAAAGCATGCAAAAAACAGTATTCATGATGGCGACAAGTTTTTTTTGGTTCTCTCTTTATGCCTATATACCAGAGCTTTCAACCTATGCAAAGGAGTTAGGTGCAGGGTATGAGATGATTGGAGTCATTACCGCATCTTATGGGCTTACGCAAACAATATTGAGGATACCCTTAGGTATTTTTTCAGATAGGCTTAATAAAAGAAAAATATTTATTACAGGGGGGATGCTTGTTACGACAGTCAGCTGTCTGATAACATTCTTTTTCCCAACAGTATTATCATTACTTATTACCCGTCTTCTGGCAGGCATATCAGCCTCCGCGTGGGTAGTATTTACTGTTTTATTTGCTAGTTATTATAAACGCGAGGAATCCCCTAAAGCTATAGGGATTATGAACGGCTATAATGCCCTAGGGCAGCTGGCAGCTATGGCTATCGGAGGGTTTATATCTTTAAGCTTTGGGACAAGATATCTTTATTTATTAGGGGCAGCAGGGGGGGCTTTAGGACTGGGGTTAAGCTTTTTTATTAAAGAAAATAAAGTGGTTCACAGAACACCCATGGGGTTAAAGCAGATTTTAACCATTGCATCTGATAAGATGTTAGCAAAGGTATCCGTGTTAGCCATTTTGTCACAGTTCATTACATTTGCTACAACCTTTGGTTTTGTGCCTATCGTAGCACAAAATCTGGGAGCGAACCGCCTACAGCTCAGTATCCTAACGGCCATCGGTATTATTCCAGCAATAGGTATGTCAGCGTTTGCCGCAACAGTATTTGTTAGGTGGTGGGGAGAAGGGAAAACTTTGATTTATGGGTTTATACTTTGTTCCGCTCTTTGCATCATCACACCGTTTAGCCAGACCTTAGGGGTACTGATGATTGTTCAATTCTTTGCCGGCGTGGGACGAAGCATGGTGTTCCCACTGCTGATGGGACTAAGCATTCGTCATATAGAGGAGCATAAAAGAGCTTCTGCCATGGGATTTTTTCAGGCTATTTACGGGGTTGGTATGGTGATTGGGCCTATCCTATTGGGGATGCTAGCGGGTCAGTTTGGGCTGGTAGCCGGTTTTTTAATGACAGGGCTGATTGGTATAGGAGCCAGCTTATTAACCATAAAATTTAAAATCGCATAAAAATCGTAAAAAGTCTTATTATTTCCTAAGAAGCAGGAAATAATAAGACTTTTTTTATTTATCTAATAGGATTTTAGCAAGCTCAGGGCTGATGAGATGATAGGTTGTTTCACCGCGGGTACCTACAACTTTTGTTGTGTCCCCATAACTGGTTAGAGTGATAGTAGAATCATCTTGTAAATGAATATCCATTCTATAGCCAGTCAGCATTTCAATATAAGCTGTATCGTCAATCATACTTTCGTTAAAAGCTTTGACCACTGCTTCCTTATCGACTTCTTTTTCTGTAAGGTTACCTTCTAGGTCATAAAGCTCAATAGACACTACATCAGCTAAAGTGATTTTTTTTGCCTCATCAGCACCGGCAAGGATGGTGCCAGCTGCATTTGTATCTTGATTAGGATCTACGACCGGCTCATTGTTTTTAGGGGTACAGCCAAATAAAAGAAGAAAACTAAGTAAGAGAACGCTTGTTTTTAAAAGTTTGGTTTTCATTGTTTTTCACCTTCCTAGAGTTAAAATTTGAGAGATATGTAGTTAGACTTTAAAGCATAATGAAAAGTTCCATTGGGAGTTCATAATACTAGTATTTCCCTAGATGCCTGATCTATGCATAAGCTTGACAAAGAAGGTCTAGAGTTGTAGACTTAATGAAGGGTCTATGATTGTAGACTTAAAAGGAGGGAAAAAGATGAAGTATATTAAACTATCAGATTCGGAGATTAAGTTTATGAATTTAATCTGGGATAAGGCACCTATCAATTCTACAGAGCTAGCGCGTATGGTTCATGAGGAATTGGGGTGGAAAAAGTCAACAACTTATACTGTTTTAAAAAGGCTATCTCAAAGGGGTATTGTCAAAAATGAAGAAACAATGGTTTGTTGGTTAGTAAAACGTGAAGAAGTACAGCAAGTAAAAAGTGAAGAACTATTAAGTAAAGTATATGATGGATCAATCAAAATGTTTTTAGCTTCTTTTTTGCAGAAAGAAAAAATATCTGAGGGTGAAGCAGCAGAACTTAAAAAAATTATTGATGAGTACACGCAAAAGGAGGAATGATAACCATGATTTACTTGTTTAATAAGGTTATTGATATGAGCATAACTGCCTCTTTAGCAGCAATGGTAATTATTATAATAAGGATATTTGTAGGAGATAAGATGCCCCGAATATTTAGTTATTTCTTATGGAGCATAGTGTTATTTAGAGTATTAATCCCTATATCCTTTTCATCAAATGTGAGTGTATTCAATTTTTATCCTGTTTCGTCAGCTCAGCCGATACTATCTTTTGTAGATGAAACGAAGTTACAAAGTGGGTGTATAGCAGTGGATCATTTAAATCAGATATCCGCTAAACAGGTTACTGAAAATATAGGACCGGATAACCTAGCCTTCATATGGCTTTGTGTAGCAGCCGTACTAATGGTGTTTTGTATAGCAATGTATAGTATAACAATCAAACACTTTAAAGAAGCTACCCTTTTTAATGATGTACCTTTAATAGATGGAAAATTAGGTCAGATTATGTCCAAAAGAAAGATAAAAGTTTATACCTTGGAAACATTAAGTACACCAGTGGTAGTAGGAGTTTTAAAACCTAGAATCATAGTACCTGCAAATTTGATAAATGCAGATAAGCGGCCTATCTTAAAAAATATTATTAGTCATGAAATTGTACATATCATGCGTTTTGATCATCTTATAAAATTGACAGCTACTTTAGCAGCGTGTGTGCATTGGTTTAACCCTATTCTATGGATTGCACTTATATTAGCCCATAAGGATCGGGAAAGAGCTTGTGATGAGAAAGTGATACAGGTTTCAACGAGAGATATCAGAAAGGAATACGCAAAGGTACTGCTTAATTTTTCATTAGAAAAAAGTAATTTAAGCCATATAGCCTTGGCAGCTTTTGGAGAGAGTGATATCAAAAGGCGTATAAAAGGTATACTAGCTTATAAAAAACCAAAGACATGGATTAAGTGTATCGGCGTGGGACTTGCAATATGCATAGGTGTGTTGCTGATCAGTGATGCCAGTGAGAAGACTGGCGAAATTGATCTTAAAAAGATTCA
Source organism: Clostridia bacterium (assembly GCA_029239935.1). The sequence continues at coordinate 14,788 of JARBTY010000008.1, forward strand.
AGAGATATCAGGTGAAAAATGGACGCCATTAGGTGATATTTCGCCCTATGTTATAGAAGCAGCTATTGCCAGTGAGGATAGAAATTTTGCAAAACATAACGGAGTAGATTGGTCAAGGTTAGCTGGTGCATTAGTTAATAATATAATAGACGGACATCCTATTCAAGGAGGATCTACTATAACTCAACAAGTCGTTAAGAACTTAGAGTTAGCAAATGAACCCGTATCTCTAAGTCGGAAACAAAAAGAAATGTACACAGCTATTAAGATGGAGAAGGATTATAGTAAAGATGAGATTATGGAAGCTTATTTGAATATTATATTCTTTGGGAATGGTGCAGTTGGAATAGGTGATGCATCAAAGATATATTTTCATAAAGAACCTAAAGATTTATCTCTTGAAGAGGCAGCATCTTTAATGGCTATCGTGCAGTATCCTTTAAGGTATGACCTTATAACAAATAAAGAGAATAATAAGCAAAAAGCAGACTACATTATAAGTGTAATGAGTCAATGATAATAAAACACGTTAAAAACTAGGAGTAAATGGAGAAAATAGAGTATGAATCAATTTAAAAAAATTATAAAAAACAAAATGATTTTAGGCGTAGTGGTATTTTTGGTATTTGTTTATTTAAATAATACGTCAGCTTTTATTAATAACGTAGGGGGGCGGCCGGTTTTATTAGCTCACAGAGGGCTGGGGCAAACTTTTAAAATGGAAGGAATGACGAACGAAACCAATACAGCACAAATTATTAATCAGCCAGAGCATCCTTATTTGGAGAATACAATAGCTTCTATGCAAGCAGCCTTTGACTATGGTGCAGATAGTGTAGAACTGGATATTCAGCTGACAAAAGATGGTGAGTTTGCTGTTTTTCACGATTGGCAGCTAGAGTACAGAACAGATGGAAAAGGAAATGTAAGCGATTATACGATGGAAGATTTAAAGCGATTAGATATTGGTTATCAGTATACAGCTGACAACGGAGAAAGTTTTCCGTTCAGAGGAAAAGGCATCGGGCTTATGCCGACTTTAAAGGAAGTCTTTGCAGTTTTTCCAAACCAGTCTTTTTTAATTCATATCAAAAGCAATCAAGCACAAGATGGTGAGATGCTAGCAAAATACTTAAAAGATCTATCAGCAGAAAGGCTAGAACAACTGGCGGTTTACGGGGGAGATCAGCCTATTGCAGCCTTGCAGAAGCAGCAGCCAAGTCTAAGAGCGATGTCAAAAGCGTCACTGATAAAGGCATTGGTTACTTATGAGACCTTTGGCTGGACGGGATATATACCAGAGCCGTGTAAAAATACAGAACTACATATTCCCTTAAAATATACCCGTTATTTATGGGGATGGCCTGATAAATTTATGCAGAGAATGGATAGAGCTAATACGCAAGTCATTATCGTATTAGGGGATGGGCGATTTTCAGAGGGGTTTGATAAAAAGGAAGATCTAGAAGCATTGCCACCTTATTTTACAGGGGGAATTTGGACAAATCGTATTGATAGAATAGGACCTTTATTTTATAACAAAAAGTAACAACAATCGGCGCTCATTAATAGTATTTTTTAGGTAAAATTGTTGTCGAATATTTCGAATATACAATAAAATCAAAATAATATATAATAAAACAGATTTTAAAATATATTATTGAGGCGATAATTATGTTATTTAAAAGAAATAGTATTTTTTTGGAAAAAGTTAATAAGAAAAAGTTAAACAACGTAGAAAAAGAATTTGAAGAGATAAAAATAAGTGAAAATGCTAAGAGATGTCAGATAGTGGGAATCATATTAATCGTCGTTAATATCCTATTAATTGGTATTGATTTAAGTATTTATAAGGTAATGCAGTATAAAACATCGGCTTATTTTTATCTACATATTTCACATGTGCTTGTTCTTTTTAGTTTATTAATATGGCTTGTTTTATTTGAACATATCAAAAAGCAAAATGATTTTTTTTATAAAAAGATGCTAAATAGTAGCTTTTTATGCATAGTTATTACTTGGGGTACATTTATAGGAATTAATTCTACAAAAATTACAGGAGGTATAACCGCCTATATTATTTGTATATTTTGTTTTTCTGCATGTTTTTTTATAAAACCTATTAAAGCGCTCCTCTTTTATTTTATTTCTGAAACCATTTTTATAGTGGGACTTTTTTTAGCTATTGAAAATACAGAGATTTTATATAGCCATCTGATTAATCTCTTGATAACCTTTTTACTGGTTCAAATGACTTCTACGTTAAATTATGCTTATTTTCATAGAGATTTTATCAACAAGAAATACATTTTAAAGAGCAAAAAAGAGTTAGAAGAAGCTCATTTGAAATTAAAGGAATATGATAAATTAAGAACAGAGTTTTTTGTGAACATATCCCATGAGTTTAGAACACCACTTAATGTTATTTATAGTGCAGAACAAATGGTTGAGTGTATTTTGAAAAGTGATCATAAAGATGAGGACACGCTCTATAAGTATAATAAAATGATAAGAAAAAACACATTTAGGTTATTAAGGCTCATCAATAATTTAATAGATATAACGAAAATGGAAGCTTCTAGTTTCAAACTAAGATTTACCAATGCCGATATTATTAAAATCACCGAAGATACCACTTTAGCTGTTGCAAAGCATATCCAAAATAAAGGAATTATTATAACTTTTGATACACAGACAGAAGAAAAAATCATAGCTTGCGATCCTCAAAATATCGAAAAAATTTTATTGAATCTTTTATCAAATGCTGTTAAATATGGTAAAAGAAAGGGCGCCGTTTGGGTGAATGTATTTTTAGAACAAGGTTATGTTTGTATAGCGGTCAAAGATAGGGGAATCGGTATTGCAGCAGATATGCAGACTTCAATATTTAAGAGATTTATGCAGGTTGATAAATCCCTTAAAAGAAAAAGAGAGGGAAGCGGAATTGGCTTATTTTTAGTAAAACAATTGGTAGAAATGCATGGAGGAAACATCAGTGTTATAAGTAAACTGGGAGAAGGCAGTGAATTTATTATCAAACTGCCGGATATAAAAATAGATGATTATGGAAAAGACTCTATTTTCCCACACTTAAAAGAAAAATGTTTGGATAAGATAAGTATTGAATTTTCGGATATCTATCAGTAAATAGGTGATTAATAGTCTTTATCAATGGTTATGATGCAGTGGTAATCAGGACTAATCTCTCTGATGGACTCACTAATCATTGTTTTGAGTTCTTCTTCAGAAAGAATTTTGTTTAAATGGTGCGCATCTACAACAATATCAAAAATAAGATTTTTTGTGGGGCCTTCTCCAGATACTCTAAAATCATGCATGGATTTAATAAGGGGATTATATTTGATGATTTTCATGACTTCATTTTTTATTTTAGCTATTTCTTCGGTCATAATACAAACAGGATCCATATGAATAACTAAATGAAGGCACAGTTTCTCACTCAGTTCTCTTTCAGCCTTATCAATAATTTCATGGATAGTCATAATCGAAATGTCAGCAGGGATTTCAGCATGGATAGAGGCCATAGTCCTGAAAGGTCCATAGTTATGGACGATAAGATCGTGAACACCTGTAATATAATCATAAGAGAGTACACCTTCAGTAAGATCCTTAACCAGTTCTTTATCTGGTGCTTCACCAATAAGCGGGTTGATGGTGTCTTTTATTAGATTTAATCCTGCAAAAAAAATGAAAACAGCAACTAGACAGCCTACATAACCATCGATGGGAAAAGTTGTGAACTGCGCAGCAAAAAGAGATATAACAACGACAAAAGTAGTAAATACATCACCCATAGCATCCGTAGCAGTGGCTTTAAGCGAGGTAGAATTAATCTTATCTCCTAATTTTTTATTAAATAAAGATAGCCATAATTTGAAAAAAATAGAAACAAAAAGCAGTATAAAAGGAATCCATTCAAAAATGACAGGTGTAGGGTTTAAAATACGGCTTATTGAAGTTTTTATAAATTGAAAGCTGACCAATATTACTAAAAAAGCAATGATCAGTGCAGAAAGATATTCTATTCGGCCGTGACCATAAGGATGTTCTTTATCGGCGGGTTTATTAGAAAGCTTGAAACCTATAATCGTAATAACAGAAGAAGCGGCATCTGAGAGATTATTAAAAGCATCAGCTAAGACAGCGACTGAGGAGATCAGTAATCCAATCGAAGCCTTGACAAAAAAGAGTATCAGATTAATAACAATACCTACGACTCCGCACAGGTAGCCTACCTGCCCTCTAAAATGTCTATCTTTAAAATCAGTATGATCTTTTAAAACTTTTTTAAACAAATAGTCTGTTAACATAGATACCCCCATATTGAAGTGATTTAATAATATCATAGTATCTTTCACTCTAATATATTCTAGTATATTTATGAAGTTTTGAAAACCTTAATTTCAAAATTTTAAGATAACATAAAAAAAGGACTATCCCCTTAGGTTGGGAATAGTCTTTTTTTTTATTCTTCAATAACTTCTTCTTCAATAATAGAAGTGTGTTCAGAATCTTCAAGGTTTACCTTGTCAGCTTTATCAGCAGTCTCAGGCTGCTCGGCAGCTGAAGTTGCATCCACTTGTTCATTAGGTGTCTCAATATTGATTTCATCTAATGAGATGTTTGCGGCAGATTCTGCATTTATTAAATCTACTTTTTCATAAGTGGATGTAATTTGCATATCTTCATCATCTGAAAGAGCTACTTTAACAGCATCCATGAGCATATTGGTCGCTGCTGAAGCATTGGTGTTTTGAGGAAGCTCTAAAGATTGAGTAGCAGTTACATACGTATCAACATAGTCGATACCGTATGCTAAATCCTTGTAAAGAGTAGATGTTTTTTCATCTAAGCCTGCTAAGGATATGGAAGCAATTTTGCTATCTTTGACTTCCACAATCAAATCCATTTCTGCATCAGATAACGAAATTCCTGCTATGTACTTGCCGTCTTGATAAGTATCAGATGGCGCAAAGGTTTGTGCTGCATCTTTGTTTCTAAAAAGCAAAAATACAAATAGTGCAACAGCAATGCATACAATGATAAGAGGAATTCTGAGATCTTTTAACTTAAATACCATAAATCTAGGATTAGACATGATTACCCTCCTTTTTTTATAAGATGTCCTAATACATATATATGATGAGCCGTATATTATATGCAAAATAAAATAAATAAAAATAATATTAAAAGCAAGTTATTAAACAATAAAAAGGATAAAGACTTGTACTAAACTGAGGATATATGCTAATATGAAATTAATTCAATTTATAATCTATTATTAAGTAGGGAAAGAAGGGTAAATATGCTAAATATAGCACAAACCATTGATCATACTTGTTTAAAAGCTATGGCAACAGAAGAGGATATTAAACAACTTTGTGAAGAAGCCATCACCTATCAGTTTAAAACGGTGTGTGTACCAACCTGTTATGTAGGCATGGCAACACATCTTTTAGCTGAAACACCAGTGGGTGTTACCACTGTAGTTGGGTTTCCTCTTGGAAATGAGACCTCGGCCGCTAAAGCCTTTGAAGCAAAAGAAGCTGTCATTAAAGGAGCTACAGATGTAGACATGGTTATTAACATAGGGGCTTTAAAAAATGAAAAATATGACTATGTTAAATATGATATAGAAGAAGTTGTTAAAGCTGCAAAAGAAGTAGATGAGAATGTGATTGTAAAGGTTATTATAGAGACCTGTTATCTTGAAGAGGATGAAATTGTAAAAGCAACGGAGCTGGTTATGGAAGCAGGGGCAGATTTTGTCAAAACCTCAACAGGCTTTGGTACAGGGGGAGCAACCATTGAGCATATCAGCTTGATGAAAAGAACAGTTGGAGATAAAATCAAGATAAAAGCTGCCGGAGGTATTGGGGATGCAGCTACTGCCTATGCACTGATGAGAGGTATTTTATAATTGAATTCCAAAAAGAATTAAAGTATAATAAATAATAAGTCAAAAAATGTTAAAAAATACAAGAGCATTTGTAAGTGAAACAATGACAATAAGGAAGTGATAAGATGGGTAGTTCAGTTTTATTAGAGGCAGGGACAGGCGAAGTTGAGATTATTGTATTCATAGTTAATGGGAATGCTTATTGTATCAATGTATTGAAGTCAAGAGAAATTATTCAGCTAAGTGAAGTAAGGCCTGCTACTGTTACCAACAAAAGTATATTAGGACTTACTAATGTAAGAGACAAAGTAATGACGGTTGTAGATTTAAGTTATATATTAGATAAAAAACCTACAGAACTGACAACAAGTAAAATGGCATTGGTCTGTGAATTTAACAGGCAAGAGGTCATGTTTGTAGTAGACAGTATTGTAGGGATACAAAGAATCAGGTGGTCAGATATTACTAAGCCAGATCGTTTACTAAAGGCTTCGCTTACAGTGGGAAATATTTTAACAGATAATGGTATACTCCTTTTGTTAGATTTTGAAAAAATTATTGCAGATTTATCAGAATCAGACAACGTTTATTTAAAAAGCAAAGAGACAATCGCTGTAAAACCAGAGAGGGCAAGCAAAAAGATCTATATAGCAGAGGACTCTAAGACGATTGGGGCATTACTTAAAGAGGTTTTAATTGCTTCAGGATATACGGATCTTAAGCTTTTTGAGAATGGACAGGATGTTCTTCAGGCTATTTATGAACTTAAAGAACAATATGGTGAAGGCTATAAAAAAGAGATAGATTTACTGATAACGGATATTGAAATGCCTATATTAGACGGACACACGGTTACAAGAAAAATTAAAGAAGATAACGTCCTTAATACTTTACCGGTAGTGATCTTTTCTTCCCTTATTACAAATGACCTTTTCCATAAAGGTGAAAAAGTAGGAGCAGACAAACAGATTAGTAAGCCAGCCATCAGTATTTTAGTTGAAGCTATTGATGAATTAGTATTTTAAGGGCTTGACTAAATAGTAGATTTTGATACAATATATAGTAGTAAAATAATAGAAATCCATGATGAGAAGAAGTATAATCTTACCTTCAGAGAGTAAGTGAGTTGCTGTGAGCTTACACAAGATTAGAAGACATCTCAGAGAGTGCTTTTGAAATAGAGTAGGAAGCAACGCATAGCTGGCGTTATAGGCTTTGAGAGCAAAAACGAAAAACGTTTTTGAAACAGGGTGGCAACACGGTCATATCGTCCCTGACAGTTATGTCAGGGACGTTTTTTAGTGGTAAAAAGTTATCGAGCAAAAGAAAGGGGAACAACTATGGAAGAAATTAAAGCACTTAAAGGCACCAAAGATATCTTTGGTGATGAGATGAGAAAGTGGCTTGATATAGAAGAAATCATTAGAAATTTATGTGATGATTTTGGATTTAATCAGATTAGAACGCCTATATTTGAGTTCACAAAACTTTTCAAAAGAAGTGTAGGAGAGACAACGGATATTGTCAACAAAGAGATGTATTCCTTTATTGATAAAGGAGAAAATGATATTACACTTAAACCTGAAAGCACAGCACCTGTTGTGCGGGCTTATTTGGAACACGGCATGCATGCAGAGGCGCAGCCTATTAAGTTATATTATATCTCACCCACCTTTAGATATGAAAAACCACAAGCGGGCCGTCAAAGACAGTTTCACCAGTTTGGTATTGAGATGTTTGGTACGGACTCCCCAACAGCGGACGCAGAGGTCATTGCAGTAGCTGATACACTTTTAAAAAGGTTAGGTATTAAAAAGGTAGAACTGCATATTAACTCTCTTGGCGGTCCGGAATGCAGAAAAAAATATAATGAGACTTTAAAAGCATTTTTATATACCAAAAAAGAACACTTATGTGAACTCTGTAAGGAACGTATGGATAAAAACCCCTTAAGAGTGCTTGACTGTAAAAATGAAAAATGTCAATCTGAGCTCATAGGAGCACCTACAGTACTTGATACGTTGGGAGACGGGTGCAAAGCACACTTTGAACAGCTGCAGCAGCTGCTTACAGCCATGGGTATCTCGTTTATTATTGACCCCAGCATAGTAAGGGGACTTGATTATTATACAAAAACAGTATTTGAGTTTATCTCCAATGATATAGGCGCACAGGGCACTGTATGCGGCGGGGGAAGATATGATAAACTGGTTGAAGAAATAGGGGGTAAACCCACATCAGCGGTAGGCTTTGGGGCAGGTATGGAAAGATTGCTGCTTGTAAGAGACGCTGAAAACAAAGAGGCAGTAAAAGAAGAACGCCGGGATATCTTTATTGGATATAGAGGCGAGGAAGCTATGGTACAAGCCTTTCAATTTATCAATAACTTGAGACAGCTGGGTATCAGTGCAGAAAGTGACCATCTTCAAAGGAGCATCAAGGCACAAATGAAATATGCCAATAAAATGAATGCCAAGTTTTCTGCTATTATAGGAGAAAGTGAGCTGGAAGAACAGTCACTTCAGGTGAAAAATATGGATACAGGTGAAGCCGTAACGATACCATTTACTCAGTTGGCGCAAGTTATGCAAAACCTGCTGAGTGAATCCCTATAAATAAAAGCTTATAACAGATCACAATGTAAAATACAAATGGAGGGAAATATATGTCAGAATCAATGCAAGGTCTTAAAAGAACACATCATTGTACAGAACTTTCAGCTGCTCATGTAGGGCAAGAAGTTGTTGTGACAGGATGGGTACAAAGAAGAAGAAATTTAGGACAATTACTTTTTATTACCTTAAGAGATATAACAGGTCTCCTGCAGCTGTCTTTTAGCGAAAATACAGTAAAAGAGGTCTTTGAAAAAGCAGAACTGCTTCGCTCGGAGTATGTTATTGCTGCAAAAGGAATCGTTGTTTCAAGAGGTGAAGATGCTAATAAATCTATGAAAACCGGAGAAATTGAAATAGATGTAAAAGAACTTCGTATTCTTTCAGAAGCGGAAACAACGCCTTTTGAAATTGTGGAAAACAGTGATGTCAGAGAAGAGCTGAGACTGAAGTACCGATACCTTGATCTTAGACGAGCAGATATGCAAAAAAATCTTATTCTCCGTAGCAAAGTAGCACAGTCAGCACGCAGGTTTTTAGAATCAGAAGGCTTTTTAGAAGTAGAGACACCGATACTTATTAAAAGTTCACCAGAAGGAGCCCGTGACTATCTAGTGCCTTCAAGGGTTCATCCAGGCAGCTTTTATGGGCTTCCTCAGTCACCACAAATTTTCAAACAACTACTGATGGTATCCGGTTATGATAAGTATTTTCAGATAGCAAGATGTTTTCGTGATGAAGACCTCAGAGCAGACAGACAGCCGGAATTCACACAAATAGACATTGAAATGTCTTTTGTAGATGTTGAAGATGTAATAGGTATCAATGAAAAGCTGATACAAAGAGTATTTAAAGAAGCAATGGATATGGAAATCGATCTACCCATTGCCAGACTGACTTATCAAGAGGCCATGGATCGATATGGTTCAGACAAGCCAGATATTCGTTTTGAATTGGAGTTAAAAGACCTTTCAGATTTAGTAAGTGACTGTGGTTTTGCAGTATTTGAAAATGCTCTAAAAGAAGGGGGCATAGTTCGGGCTATTAATGTAAAAGGCATGGGAGATATTGGACGTAAACAAATTGACAGCTTAGTAGCCTATGGCAAAGATTTTGGGGCGAAAGGCGTAGCATGGCATCAGATTAAAACAGACAGTGAAGAAAAATCTTCATTTGCTAAATTTTTAAGCGAAGAAACCCTTACACAACTCAAAGAACGTATGGGAGCTGACAAAGATGATCTTATTTTAGTTGTAGCAGATAAACCTTCTGTTGTGTATGCAGCACTTGGGGCTCTGAGGCTAGAATCCGCTAAAAGACTAAATCTTGTCTCAAAAGATGAATTTAAATTTGTATGGGTAACAGATTTTCCACTTTTAGAGCTTGATGAAGAAGCAGGCAGATACGTGGCCATGCACCATCCATTCACAATGCCAAAAGATGAAGATATACCGCTTATGGAAACAGATCCCGGCAAGGTACGGGCAAAAGCCTATGACCTTTGTCTCAATGGATGTGAACTAGGAGGGGGCAGTATCCGTATCTATCAAAAAGAGGTACAGGAAAAAATGTTTAAACTCCTTGGATTCACTGATGAAGCCGCCTATGAGCAATTTGGGTATTTACTCAATGCCTTTAAATATGGGGTGCCACCTCACGGCGGACTTGCATTTGGGCTTGACCGCATGATTATGTTGATGTGCGGAGCGGACAGTATCAGAGATGTTATTGCATTCCCTAAAGTAAAAGATGCCAGCTGCTTGATGACTCAGGCACCGGGGGCAGTAGATCCTAAACAATTAGAAGAGTTACAACTCAGTATCACAACACCAGAAAAAGAATAGCATAAAACAAATGAAAGAGGCCATTTTATCAGGCCTCTTTCATTTGTTTTATAAAGGGATGAATCATTTCTTTAAACTTTCATAAATTCATTGAAAAGATTGAATTTTTCACCCTTAAGGGCTATAATAATGAGATTAATAGCTAATAAACAGGAGGTAAATGGAAATGAGTAAAGTACAAAATGCATTAGAGTGTTTTCAGGAAGGGTTTTCGTGTTCGCAGGCAGTATTTGCAGTTTATGCGAAAGAATTAGGGATGGATTATGAGATGGCACTTAAAGTTTCACAGGCCTTTGGTGGTGGTATGGGGGGGATGAAGGGAGAATGCGGCGCTGTAACAGGAGCTTATATGGTAATCAGCCTTATGCATGGCAGAACAAGAGCAGATGACGCAGAGGCAAGAATTAAAACATTTGAACTCGTTAAAGCTTTTTCAGCACGTTTTAAAGAACTTCATCAATCAACAGTCTGTAAAGAGCTGTTAGAAGGGTATACCGGTAACCCCCATGATTTATGCGGAAAATATGTCAAAGATGCCTGTCAGATTTTAGAAGAGCTCATTGAAATATAATAGACAAGATCTTTATTCTGAATAAGTAGGGATAGAAAAGGGGAAGATTATGGCTAGAAAGTTATTTTGCGAATGGCATCCTGTCACTTATCAACTATCTGTCACTAAAAATATATTACTTAGAAGAATTAAATGGCTGTTAGATGGCAGGAAGTATGCATCGACTTACATAGAGCAACATTTACCTACTATTATTTATCAACACAAGTCTTTAATAAGACGAAAAATAGGAAATGTAGATATGCAATTACAAGAAAATAAAGCAACAAATCTTAAGTTGGCTGCACCTAAAATGACTCACATTATTATTAGACCGCAAGAAGTCTTTTCTTTCTGGAAATTGGTAGGAAAATGTACAAGCAGCAAGGGTTTTAAAGAAGGGTTAGTTATTCGAGGAGGAAAGGTAGATCAGGGTATTGGAGGCGGCATGTGTCAATTCACCAATCTTATTCACTGGATGGTTTTGCACAGTCCCTTAGAAATAACAGAACATCACCACCATCATCAAAGGGATATGTTTCCGGATTACGGCAGACAAATCCCTTTTGGAACAGGAACCTCCATCATGTATAATTATTTGGATTACCAGTTTATCAATCCTACCACTCAGAGCTTTCAGCTTATTGTTTACACCACGGAAGAGTATTTATGCGGTGAACTGAGAAGTGAAAATAAGATTGATGTTACTTATCATATAAAGGAACAAAATCACTACTTCGAAAAACAAGGAGATAATTATTATAGAAATAATGAAGTCTATAGAGAAATTTTTGATAAACAAACGGGCATATTACTAAAAAAAGAGCTAATTATAAAAAATCATTCGAAAGTACTTTATGAGGAACAATTTATACCTGAAAACTTGATTCGTCAAGCATTATGACGAAATACTAGGTAATTAATAGAAAGAAGAGGAATAAAAATGGCTATTGGATATGCTTGTATAACACTGGGAGTTTATCAAACAACCTTACACCGGATTATGGCCAAAAATGTTACCGAGGAAAAGCTAAGGGAAATAACGAAAAAAAATCTTGAAGCCTTAGAAAAAATGATAGACTTTAACAGGGAAAATGAGATTTTACTTTTTCGTATCAGTTCAGACGTTATTCCTTTTGCATCACACCCTTTAAATACCCAAAGATGGTGGGAAGAACATCAAGAGCAGTTTGATAAAATAGGAGATAAAATTGCAGCAAGTGGCATGCGTGTGTCGATGCACCCAGGGCAATACACGATTTTGAATTCTCCACATCAAGAAGTTGTGGAGCGGGCAGTGGAGGATCTCATTTATCATGAGCGTTTTTTGACAGCATTAAAAACGGATTGCTCACATAAACTTATTCTTCATGTCGGCGGAATATATGGAGATAAAAGTGCTGCCACAAACAGATTTATTTATAATTACAACAGGCTCTCTGATGCCATCAAATCAAGATTAGTTCTTGAAAATGATGAACGCTGTTATGGGATAGAGGAAGTTTATAATATAGGAAAAGCTGTAGGAGCACCAGTTGTTCTTGATGTGCTGCATCATCACATTAATCCATCCCAAAAAGAGAGAACTGTTAAGGAATGGATTCATCTATGCAGCCAAACGTGGGGAGAAAAGGATGGGATTCCTAAAATTCATTATTCTCAGCAGCAGTTAGGCGGACGGGTGGGCGCTCATTCTCAGACAATTACTATAGAGGAATTTTTAAACTTCTATACAAGTCTAAAAGGTATACCTATAGATGTCATGTTAGAGGTTAAAGATAAAAATCTTTCGGCTATTAAGTGCAGTTATATAGTGCAGCCTCATAAAGTCTTAAAAAAGTCATTGGAGAAAGAATGGGCACGGTATAAGTATCTTGTATTAAGTCAGTCAGCATCAATCTATCAGCAAATGAGACAACTTATGAAAATGACTCCGGAGGATGCAGTAAAAACTTTTTACACCTCAGTCGAGGAGGCTCAGGTATTGCCCTTAGATAGAGGTGCCTGTCAAAATGCTGCACTTCATATATGGGGATATTTTAAAAAGATATGTACAGAAAGTGAAAAGAAAAATTTTCATGAAAAACTAGAAAGTTTTGTAGAAGGAAAGATAAAACATGAAAGTATAAAAAAATATTTATGGAAAATGGCCGAAAAATATGAACAGACCTATCTGCTAGAGTCTTATTATTTTATAGAGGATAAAACACAAAATTAATAATTAAATATAATTTGTAAGAAGGGAATGGAGTAGTGGCAGATCAATTAAAAGTAACAGATGCATCATTTAGTGTGAGATTTGCAGAACCAGAAGATATAGAACTTATTCTATATTTTATTAAAGAACTTGCAAAATATGAAGACCTTCTGGATCAAGTGGTTGCGACAGAAGAGGTCTTACATAAGTGGCTTTTTGAACAGAAGGCAGCAGAAGTTATTATTGGAGAATACGGGGGTAGGCCTATAGGCTTTATGTTATTTTTTCATAACTTTTCAACCTTTTTAGGTAAAGCGGGTATTTATTTGGAAGACCTTTACATTGAACCACACATGAGAGGAAAAGGCCTTGGGAAAAAGATGCTGAAACATTTGGCTCAAGTAGCACTGGAACGCAGCTGCGGTAGGTTAGAGTGGTGGTGTTTGGATTGGAATAAGTCATCCATCGGATTTTATAAAAGCCTAGGAGCCATGCCAATGGACGAGTGGACAGTCTATAGAGTAAGCGATGAGGCATTACAAAAACTAGCTGGTGAAGATGATAAGAAAGATGAAATATAAGGGACTTGGGTATAAAAAGTTTAAAACCGCGAAATATAAGGATAAAGTAGAGGGTGCGTATGAAAAAATACAAATAGAGGTGTATCAATGAAAAACAAATATAATAAGTGGTTATTTGAAGAGATGCGTAAGTGGCAGGAAACAGGTCTTGTAGATAGAGAAACTGAGATAAAGATAAAAGCATATTATAAACAAAAAGAAAACAGTGAACCCAGCAGACTGGGAGCAATGTTGGGGGTTTTAGGAACAATCCTTATTGGTTTGGGTATTGTGCTTATATTGGCTAAAAACTGGAATGAGTTTCCTAGAGCTGCTAAAGTGGCTATTTCGCTTCTGCCATTTTTAATAGGCAGTATAGGAGGTCTATATGTTATAAAAACCGAAATCCACGGGTGGCTGAGACAAGCAGCAGCTATTTTTACCACCATTGGAATCGTGGCAGCTGTGAGTATGAATGGGCAAATTTACCATGTTATAACTGATGAGTGGGTATTGTTTTTGATGATGGCAGTTCTTACGTTACCGCTGGTTTATTTATATCATTCGACAGTTACCTTGGCAGCTTACTTTTTGTTAGGAACCATTTGTATGTTTTTAATCCAGAGGACAGATTTATGGTTTAAGGCGGCTGTAGGTGTACTGCTTATAGGGATGAGTATACCTTATATAATAGGATGTTATAAAAAAGATAAATTAAATATAGAAACAATTTGGTGTAATATTTTATTAGCTTTATCGGGTTTTGCTTTTATCACTTCTCTTACAAGTCATGACATTTTACTCAGAGAAGTTTATATCGCTTATTTCATTTTGCTTATAGCACTGGATGCGCTGTTGTATGAAGAGATTATTTTGCCAAGCAGCCGCCCTTTTGCGGTTTTAGGGAATGTGGGCATTTATATACTGCTATTTATTTTTACCTTTAGTGGATTTTGGGACTATATCGATAGTCGTTATTTAAACCTGGAGTACATGTGTATGATAGGGTTGCTTTTAGCAGCAGCCTTTGTTCTTACGGCGTGGCTGATTAGAACGAAAAGACGTTTTACGAGACGATTGTTTGTTTATTTAATGATAGCAAGTCTTGTGATAGGTTTTAGACTGGCAGGGCTGTTAGAAAGTGACTTTGAAGTGCTGCTGCCTATTACACTTAATGTATGTTTTTTATTCCTTGCAGTTAACACCCTTAGACAGGGGATTATGGACAGCAGTATAAGCCGGATGAATCGTGGTTTGTTTCTTTTAACAGCTCTTATCATTGCTAGATTTTTTGACAGTGAGTTTTCTTTTTTGATTAAAGGAATTGTCTTTATTGTTTGCGGAATAGTCTTTTTAATATCAAACTTATATCTTACTAAAAAACGTAAAAAGGAGATAACAAATGTTTGAAAAAAATAAACGATTTTTACTGCTCATTGTTATTTTCCTCATTCAATTTTTTACTATAGTATCTTTAAGTCTATCCTATGAAGCTGCAGCACGACAAGGTAATGCTTATAAATTCAAGATAGAGGGTTATGACCCCATAGATCCATTAAGAGGCAGGTATTTAGACTATATGATTGATACAGAAACCATCGAAGATACCCTAGGGGATTATACGGGCAAATGCTATATCACACTGGCTAAAGATCAAGAAGGATATGCTTATTTAGATAAAGTCTATAAAGAAAAACCTAAAGGAGTAGATTACATTACAGCCAATAAATATGGTTTGGATTATTATGAAACCCCTTTTACTAAGTATTACATCAATGAAGATATTGCCCTAAAGGCAGAAGAAATGATTAGAAATAATAGGGAAGACAGCTATGTACTGGTAAAAATTAAAAATGGTAAAAGTATCGTAGAGGGTCTATATGTAAAAGATAAGCTCATAGATAAGTATTTTAGTTAAGAGTACAGTTAATCAAAAAGATCTTTATTCCTTGAAGTTAAAGGAATAGAGGTCTTTTGCGCATATAGAGATAAAGAGTATGTAGAAAACGCTATTAATCATAGGAGATTTATGGAATATCAAGAAACTGACGATATACCCTATAATGAGATCAGAATAAGGGGAAATGAAATGAAACATCCATTTGCGGAGGAAGTCGTTGAAAGTAAATATATCTATATGATGGGCATCGTTATGGTGATATTTGAAAATGGTGAAATAGGCGTCAGACAAAAAGCGTATTTAACGCATCTTGCAGAGGAAATAGGGCTTACTCTTAAAGATTTAAAGAAGATTTTAGAATTTGTGAAAAAATATCAAACCGTTAGAGAAAAAGTGGTAGGTGTATTGAATACCCCTTACAAAAAACACTATTTTTTAATGGAGATTTACAATATGCTTTATGAGACCTCAGAGAGTCAGAATGAAATTGCGGCCAAAGAAATTGGGCAGCTTGCACAGCTTTTAGAGATTACCCAGCAAGAATTAAATCTTATTCAAAAGGCCTATAGTGATTTGAATGATAAAAATGAGGCTTATCTTGAAGATATCGGTAAAAGCTATAAACGGGAGCAATTCTTTTTAGAAGATAAAATAACAGATATTTTTAGCACAGACAAAGGTATTGTTTTAAAAGAAGAAAGAATTTTAAAAAAGGGAGAAGAACTGGTTATTACAGAGACTTATAAAATAGAAGGGGGCATTAAAGTGCAAGAAGGCGCAACTTTGGTTTTTGACAGCGCCAAAGTGGAGCTTCTGGCACCCATTCGGGTAGAGGGTGGAACATTAGAGATTAGAAATTCGTATTTTAAGGCTCATAAGAAGATGACTCATGTTATGTTTATCATTATGGATACGGTCGTTCATATAGAAAACACCAGCTTTGATGGTAATCAAGCAACGGGCATATGGTGTCAGGCCAATGGCGAGCTTTTCGTAGAAAAAACGTATTTTAAACATACAGCTTACAAGCCCTGCATGATGCTTTGGGAATGTGAGGCCCATATAAAAACCAGTCATTTTTTAGACTGCAAGGCAGAAGAAAACAATGGGGGAGCTATTTATACAAATAGCAACTTAGAAATAACAGAAAGCTCCTTTGAAGCTTGCAGAGCTTATAAAGGAGCAGCTATTTATAGATTTGCAGCAGTTATTCCATGGGTTAAAGCAGCCGTGGATAAAGGGGTAAGAACAAAAAAGCGACATACAGAAGATAGTCAAATGCTTAAGTTGTTTGGTAAAAGGATAGATTTCATTCCTATTCCTAAAAGCTTCAACCGTATAGCATACCCTATCATTCTTCGTAATAATCAATTTACCCACTGCAAAACCTATGAAATGGGGATAGTTTGTGCTTATCACTCACAAATTGTTATCAATGACAACAATAGCTTCGAGCATTGTGAAGGCCAGCTCATTTATTACTATAAATAATAGGATACTTAGACCAGATGAAGCAGTTTAGCAGCTTGTGCAACAATAAAACATATAACTATGCCTGTAAGCGTTGGCACTAAGAAAGCAATGCACGACCATTTTAAGCTTTGCGTTTCTTTACGAATGGTCCAAAGAGTTGTGCCACAAGGCCAATGATTTAATGTGAAAATCATTGTACAAACAGCTGTTAGCCAGGTCCAGCCATTAGTTACAAACAACTGTCTCATCTGCTCAAGACTATCTAGTTCCAGCATAGAGCCTTTGGACATATACCCCATGATCAAAATGGGGATAACGATTTCATTGGCAGGCAGACCTAATATAAAAGCCATCATAATATAGCCATCCAGACCCAGAAGTCTGCTAAAAGGATCTAAGAATAGAGCACAGTGAGTCAAAATACTTGCTTCACCGATGATAATATTGGCCATTAGCCAAATGACAGCACCAGCGGGGGCAGCCACCATAACAGCACGGCCTAATACAAATAAAGTACGGTCAAAGATGGAATGAACAAAGATTCTGCCGACTTGAGGTTTTCTATAGGGCGGGAGTTCTAAAGTAAATGAAGAGGGAAGTCCCTGCAAAATAGTTTTTGATAATAATTTAGAGATAAAAAGTGTGATAACAACGCCTAATATAATAGCACAAAGTACAGATAAGGTAGCTATAAGGGAACTAAAGGGACCGGTAATACCAGCAATAAAAATAGTAGCAAGAGCAATTAAGGTTGGAAAACGACCATTACAGGGAACAAAATTATTGGTAATAATAGCGATAAGCCGTTCTCTTGGGGAATCAATGATACGACATGAAATAATACCAGCTGCATTGCAGCCAAACCCCATGCACATTGTCAAAGCTTGCTTGCCATGGGCACAGGCTTTTTTGAAAAAATGATCTAGATTAAAAGCAACCCGTGGCAAATAACCTAAGTCTTCTAATAAAGTAAATAAAGGAAAGAAAATAGCCATTGGAGGCAGCATGACAGAGATGACCCACGCCAGTGTCCGGTAAACACCCAATATGAGTAAGCCGTGTAGCCAGTCCGGTGCATGGGCTGCCATAAAAAGGGAAGTCAGCTGATCTTCAATCCAAAACAATCCATCTGCTAATAAAGCGGATGGGATATTGGCGCCTTCGATAGTAAGCCAGAAAATAATTCCCAAAAGGCTTATCATGATAGGAATGCCAAAAAGTCTGGAAATGAGGATATTGTCAATCTTACGATCTAGATGATTATACTGCTTATTTTCAAAAGATACGACTTTGGAACTAATTGTTTCGGCTGTTTTTACAATACTGGAAACAATACGATCCCTTAAGTCATTAACATCAACCTCTTGTTTTTCAAGTTGTTTATGGACAGTCTTAATTTTTCTTTGAAGTAGTTCATCTTGAGCAAAATCAAAATGAAAAAAGTTATTTAAGGATTCTAACAGCTTGTCATCCCCATCAATTAGCCGTAAGGAAGTCCATTCAGTATTTATTTTATCATTTACAAGATAATGTACATGAGGTTCTATTTCATAAACTGATTTTACGAGCAGACTGTCATAGTTGACTTTAATAGGGGCAGTTACAATCTCGCCGCTTGCAACTTTGCGAACTGTATCTTTTAGTTCATCTAAGCCTTGCTTGCTTCTTGCAGCTGTTGCTACAACAGGTACACCTAAAAGGTGGGATAGTTTTTTAAAATCAATTTTAATTTTTTTTCTATGAGCTTCATCTATGAGATTCACGCATACCACGACTTTATCGGTGATTTCTAGTATTTGAAGGACTAAATTGAGATTTCTTTCCAGGCAAGTGGCATCAACTACCGCCACTGTTACATGAGGGTTGCCAAAAAGAATAAAATCACGGGCGATTTGTTCTTCCACAGAGTTTGCCAGCAAGGAATAAGTACCGGGTAAATCAACTAATATATAATTTTCATCTTTATAAGTGTATTTTCCTTGAGCATTGGCAACCGTTTTACCAGGCCAGTTGCCTGTATGTTGATTGAGTCCCGTCAGGCTGTTAAATACTGTACTTTTACCTGTATTAGGATTTCCAGCTAAAGCAATAATAAGGTCTTCTGGGGATTCAATTCGAACTTCAAACATTTCTTTTAATGCCCCCGTACCGGTGGATTGGTTGGTTAAACCCATTTATACCCCTCCTTTTTATTTACACTAGTAATTACTATATGCACCATTATTTGTATTTGCAACATGTACTAGGTAAAAAAGTATTTTATTATATAACGGTTTTGCGTATTAGAAAAAACTGTTATATAATAAAAATAATATTTTGACAATATCTATAAGCTGATGAGATGAAAAGGAGATAAGAAGTTGAGAAGAAAAGACAGAGAAATCACCGATCAAACAGAAATAAAAACTATCATGGAAGAGGCAATGGTTTGCAGATTAGGGTTATGCGATGAAAATGAACCCTATATTGTTCCCCTAAGTTTTGGCATAGAAGAGAATACACTCTATGTTCATTCTGCACAAGAGGGACGAAAGATAGATATGATTAAAAAAAATAATACCGTATGTTTTGAAGTAGAAACCGCCATAGAACTGGTAAAAGGAGAGATCCCCTGTAACTGGACGATGAATTACTGCAGTGTGATAGGTAAAGGAAAGGCCTATATTCTTCAAGATTCCCAAGAAAAGAAAAAAGGCCTCGACTGTATTATGAAAAAATACTCTAAAGAAGATAGCTTTGAGTATAGTGACAATATGCTAAATAGAGTAGCGGTTATAAAAATAGAAATAGAAGAAATTTCTGGTAAACAACGACAAGGCTAAAGGGCTTTATTAAAAGAGGATAAATGATGGATAAACGAAATGCAGAGAAAATCATTAAAGAGGCTGTAGAGCTAAAAAGAGATAGGATTAAGGCAATAGCCCATACTATTTATAAACATCCAGAAACAGGTTATAGAGAATTTGAAACAGCAGCACTGGCAGCGAGGTACTTAGGTGAATTAGGTCTTGAAGTAATGTGCTTACCAGATATTCCAGGAGTTGTGGCTGTTTGGGATACAGGGAAAGAGGGGCCTGTCATAGCTATTTTAGGTGAACTGGATGCTGTGATTAATACAAGTCATCCCGATGCTCACCCTGTTACAGGGGCGGTACATGCCTGTGGACATCACGCTCAGATTGCCGCCATGTTGGGCAGTGCGATGGTCTTATGCCAACCACAAATCAAAGGACTGATCTGTGGTAAGATCGTTTTTATGGCTGTACCGGCGGAGGAATTTATTGAAGTAGAGTATAGAAATGAACTGAGACAAAAAGGGATTATTAGATATTTTGGAGGTAAGGCAGAGTTTTTACACAGAGGGTTATTTGATGAAGTAGCTCTTTGTATGATGATTCATATATCACCCCATCATACCCATAAAGTCTATTTCCCCCAAGGAACAAATGGGTTTTTGACTAAAAATATAAAATATATAGGAAAGGCTGCCCATGCCGGTGCTTCCCCGGAGCAGGGGATTAATGCACTTTATGCAGCCAATATTGGGCTTATGGCAGCGAATTGTTTAAGAGAGACCTTTGAGGAAAAAGATTGTATTCGTTTTCACCCTATTATTACAAAAGGAGGAGACGTTGTTAATGTTATTCCGCAAGAGGTGCATATTGAAGCGCAGCTTAGAGGAAAAGATATCAAAAAAGTAGTAGAGATTAATAAAAAAATTGACAGAGCTTTTATTGGGGGGGCACTGGCCATGGGAGCAGAAATTGAGATTGAAGATCTTCCAGGATATATGCCCCTTAGGCCAGACAAACAATTAAGTGATGTGTGTAAAAAGGTTCTCAAGGGTCTTATGTCAGAAGAAGAATATACAGATGAGGCCCATGGCACCTATAGTTTAGATATGGGGGATTTATCAACTTTAATGCCCACCCTTCATCCTTTTATTCAAGGGGCAGAAGGCGGTATGCATAGCACAGAGTATAAGATTGTCAATGAGGAGACTGCTTATATTTTAAGCACACAAATACTGGCACTTACCGCACTAGAACTTTTGTGGAAAGATGGCAAGGCAGCTCAAAAAATTGTTAGTAACTATAGCCCGCTATTTCATACAAAACATGAATACTTCTCATTTGTAGACAAGCTTTTTGATAGAAAAGTCTTTACTATTACGGATATCTTGAAATAGGATACATCTGAAATAGGTCAAAAAATTAAATGGAGGGATAAAAATGATAAGACAAGGTACAGTTTTGGACAGTGAAAAGATAACGGATATTCTAAAAAGGGCAATAGAGGACTTGGAGTCTAAAAATATCTGGCAATGGGATGAAATCTATCCTGACAGAGATATCATAATGAGTGACTTACAAAGTAAAAATCTATATATTGAAGAAGAAGATGGTCAAATAAAAGGCCTTATTGTTTTAAATGAAGAGCAGGATGAAGAATATAATGAGCTCACTTGGCAATATACACCTGATAAAATTTTGCTTGTGCATAGAGTGTGTGTAGATCCTCTTTTTGGTGGACAGGGGGTTGGCAAAAGCCTTATGAAATATGCAGAAGATTATGCGAGAGATAATGGATATGGTGCTGTGCGGTTAGATGCTTTTATACAAAACCCTGTATCCTGTGGTTTATATGAAAAAATCGGTTATAATAAAGTAGGTATTATCAAGCTTAGAAAAGGTGAGTTCTATTGTTTTGAGAAGTCTATAAAACAAATGTAAAAAGGAGAGGCCGGACATGGGTGTACCAGAAGTTAAAATTTTTTTTGAAAAACGTGGCATAGACAACGAGATTATTTTCTTTGATGAAAGCAGTGCGACAGTGGCCTTGGCAGCAAAAGCCCTAGGCACTCATGAGGAGAGAATAGCCAAAACTCTGGCTTTTAATGTAAAGGACAAAAGTATTGTTGTAGTGGCCTGCGGCACAGCAAAAATTGATAATCAGAAGTTTAAGGGGGCCTTTAATACAAAAGCCAAGATGATGTCCTATGAGGAGACGCTGGCTAAGACGGGTCATCCTGTAGGCGGAGTATGCCCTTTTGGTCTGCCTGAGGATGTGGAGATCTATATTGATGAAAGTATTAAGTCATTTGATACCATCTATCCGGCAGCTGGAGGAACGAATACAGCGGTAAAAATGACACCAGAGGAACTTACACATATAACAGGGGGCATATGGGTAGATGTGTGTAAAGTGGCGGAATAAAAGTTAGAGACTGCACAGTAAAGGAGTAATGAGATGAAATGTGTATCATGGAATGTGAATGGGTTAAGAGCCTGTATGACCAAGGGTTTTTTAGAGTATTTTAATGAGATGGATGCAGATATTTTTTGCCTTCAGGAGATTAAACTACAGGAAGGGCAAATTGAGATGCAGTTGCCAGGTTATCATCAGTATTTTAATTATGCTGAGAAAAAGGGGTATTCCGGAACAGCTATTTTTTGTAAAAAAGAGCCTTTAAGTGTGACTTATGGTATAGGCATGGCTCACCATGACACAGAAGGAAGAGTTATTACGTTAGAGTTTGATACATTTTATGCAGTAACAGTATATACTCCCAATGCTCAAAATGAACTGGCAAGACTGGATTATCGTATGGAATGGGAAAACGATTTTAGGGAATACCTGATAGGACTGGATGCGCACAAACCGGTTATATTATGTGGGGACCTCAATGTGGCGCACCGAGAAATAGACCTAAAAAATCCAAAATCCAATCAAAAAAGTGCAGGTTTTAGTATAGAGGAAAGGGAGCAGTTTACAAAGCTCTTGGAGGCTGGTTTTATAGATACTTATCGTTATTTTTACCCTGAACAGGAAGGAGCGTATTCTTGGTGGTCGTACAGGTTTAAGGCCAGAGAGAACAATGCTGGTTGGAGAATAGACTATTTTGTGGTATCTAAGAGCATACAGGATGCCTTGATAAGTGCGCGAATTTATCATGAAGTGATGGGTTCAGATCATTGTCCAGTAGGTCTTGAAATAGACTTATAAGAGCGATTAGAGGCAAGACAAGCCAAATAACTTATGATATGATAAAGTAGAAATAGCACTTACTATTTAAAAAAGGAGAACAAAGCGATGAAATATAAAATGCTTCATACATGTCTTAGGGTAATGGATTTAGAGAAGTCCTTGGCGTTTTACAAAGAGGCGCTGGGGTTTGTAGAAGTAAAAAGGAAAGACAATAAGGAGTATAAGTTCACCCTTGTTTATTTAACCGATGAGAGCCATTCTTATGAATTAGAGTTAACTTATAATTATGACCCAGAAAAGCCTTACGAGATTGGGAATGGATTTAGCCATACGGCAGTAGCATCCGCAGATTTAGAGGCATCCCGACAATATCACATGGATTTAGGATATGAAGTAACACCTCTAAAAGGGCTTCCAGGAGAACCACCGAGATTTTATTTTGTAACAGATCCAGATGGTTACAAAGTGGAAGTTATTCGTGCCTCTTAATAGCCTGTGCATAGACTAGAAAATATAAAAACTCCCTATGATTATTTTTGTTTTTTAAAATAGTCATAGGGAGTTTTTTCTTAGTAAATCACTTCTACACTATAGCCCTCATCCGCTAAAGTATCCATGACAGCCTGAATATGGTCATGGCCATTGGTTTCAACGGTTACTTCCAGTGCAACATACCTAAGACGATCCAAGGCCTTAAACTGATTATGTTCCAATTTTACAACGTTAGCACCAAGTTTCGAAAGTATTTCAGCTATTTTAACCAGCTGACCGGGAGTATCCTTGAGCTTAACAGAAAAACAAAATAGTCGTCCTCTGGAGTAAAGGCCGTGATTAAGGAGCGAAGACATAGTCAGTACATCAATGTTGCCGCCACTGATAACAGAAACTACCTTTTTGTTTTGAGTGTTTAATTTTTTGAGAGCAGCTACAGAAAGAGCACCGGTTGCTTCGGCCACCAGTTTATGTTTTTCTACTAATAAAAAGATAGCTTCTATGAGATCATGATCATCAAGAGTGATAATCTCATCCACATAATCTTTAATGATATCAAAGGTTAAATCACCAGGTTTTTTAACGGCAGCCCCGTCTGCAATCGTATCTACATAAGGCAGGTCCACAAGTTTTCCAGAGTCTACAGAAAGCTTCATAGCTTGGGCACCCGTTGACTCCACTCCAATAATCTTAATACGGGGATTGATAGCTTTGGCAGCTACAGCCATGCCGCCGATTAGCCCGCCGCCCCCAATAGGAACAAGGATAATATCAGTGTCTGGCAGTTCTTCGAGTATTTCAAGAGCAATAGTACCTTGACCAGCCATAATGTCCCTATCATTAAAAGGATGTATAAAGGTATAACCTTTTTCTTTTTCAAGTCTTTGTGCTTCTTCATAGGCTTCATCATAGATGCTGCCAAAAAGGACCACTTCAGCACCCCATTTTTTGGTAGAGTTAACTTTAATAAGGGGGGTTGTTTTGGGCATTACAATGGTAGCAGCAATGCCGAGAGAGTGGGCAGAGTAAGCAACGCCTTGCGCATGGTTACCGGCAGATGACGCAATAAGCCCTCTTTCTTTTTCAGCGTTGGTTAATTTCATGATTTTGTTAAGGGCCCCTCGTATTTTAAAGGATCCAGTGATTTGTAAATTTTCAGGTTTTAAATAAACTTGATTATTAAATTCTTTACTTAAGTCATAGCTATAGATAAGATTTGTCGGTACACAAGTATTTTTAATGCGTTCTTTAGCATCTACAATATTTTGCAAAGAAAGTGTGTTTTCATGAGTCTGTGAAGACATAAGCAGAACCTCCAAGTATCTGATAAGTAAATTCTCAAAACAATATACCCTCTATTATAATCAATCAAGTAAACAGATGCAAATATTTCCCCTGTTTAGTAGAACGGTACGAATAGGAGATATTATCTGTAACGGCTTGAAAAATAGATGAGATATGCTAAGATAAGGATAAAACATAGGTATGTAAAGGGGGAGTTTATGAAGCTTTCACAATTAAATAAATACCAAAGTATAGTTATTCAGTGTCATGATAACCCAGATCCAGATGGTATTGGAGCAGGTTACGCCCTATATAAATTTTTTAAATACCAAGGAAAGACAGTAAGATTTGTTTATAGCGGGAAGCTTAGAATCACAAAACCTAATATTTTAATGCTGGTAGAGGAGTTTAATATCCCCCTGGAATATATAGAACAAATGCATGTAGAAGGATTACTTATAACGGTTGATTGTCAATATGGGGCTGGGAATGTGACCCAGCTTAATGCAAAAGATATAGCTATTATAGACCACCATCAGCCAGAAATAAAGGGGATAGAAAAAAGTGAAATACGGAGTTTTTTAGCCAGTGCC
Source organism: Clostridia bacterium (assembly GCA_029239935.1). Next base: position 40,201 of record JARBTY010000008.1, read on the forward strand.
TGTACGCTAGTATGGGATCTTTTGTGCGAAGAAGGCTTTCAGGTAAACGAGCATATAGATATCGCTACGATGCTGTATTATGGGCTTTTTATAGATAGCAGCGGGTTTGCAGAAATACAGCATCCTTTAGACAGGGATATGAGAGACAGCCTTAAGATAGATCAAGGGGTGATTAGGAAGCTAAGAAATTCAGTTCTGACACTTCCAGAGCTTGAAATAGCTGGTATGGCGCTCATAAGACATTCTTATAACGCTGCCAATAAGTTTGTTGTCGTAAAAGCAAAAGAGTGTGATCCTAACATCTTAGGTTTTATAAGTGATTTGGCCATTCAAGTAGATAGCGTCTATGTATCTATTGTTTATAATGAGATTGATAAAGGCATCAAGTTTTCTGTAAGAAGCTGTGTGAAAGAAGTGATGGCCAATGAGCTGGCAGCTTATCTGTCAGAAGGAATAGGTTCTGGGGGTGGGCATATAGAAAAAGCGGGAGGTATGATTAGCAAAAAAGAGTTCAATAAGAAATACAATCGTTTTAATGCAGATGAGTACTTTTTAAGAAGACTTACTAAATATTATAAATCCTTTGATGTGATCTATAGCATGGAGGATGTTAATATGGGGAATATGAAGTTATACAGAGAGAAAGCACTGCCCATAGGATTTGTTAAATTAATCGATGTGGTACCGGATGCTACCTCAATTATTATAAGAACTTTGGAAGGGGATATTGACTTATTTGTCAGTCATAATACCTATGCCATGATAGGCATAAAGGGAGAGGTATACCCAACAACTCGAGAAAAATTTGAGAAGGATTATAAGGAATTGGACGAAGTCTACAATTTAGACTTTGAGTACTTCCCAAGTATTAGGAATAAAGAAAACGGCAGGTTCATTCAACTCCATCATTATGCTAAAAAATGTATCTCAAAAGGAGAAAATGATATTTACGCTAAACCTTTAGAAAAAGCTGTAAAAGTATTTACTGCTTGGGACAGAGAAAAATATATGTATGGTAAAATAGGAGACTATCTTGTCAATAGAAAAGATGATCCTCATGATATCTCCATAATAGAAAAGGATATTTTTTGTAAAACTTATGATGCAATAATAAGATAAAAGAGAGCTTTATCAAGTGTGTAAAACTTAACGCGCTTGATAAAGCTCTTTTTTATTTAGATATCATCTACGTCGGTTTCTTCCCCATACCTGACGGTACCATTAGAATTAAACCCTCCGGATGAATCATATTGTATAAAGGTACCATCTTTAGGTTCCTTAGATAAGCTGTCACTTTTAGAAGGAATATCCAAAAGTATTTCAGTATGCGTTTTAGGATGTAGGGTGTTATTTTTATGTTTTTTCATGGAATAAGCCTTTCACTATTTTTGATTTTTTATCCATATTCAAAGAGATGATAAACTTTTATTGCCCAGATGTAGTGTGTGCAAACAAATAAATCGTATACATTTTATAAAAATATTTATATTATATAAGTATATACATTGACAGGCGAGGTATATACTATTAATATATAAATATAAAAGAAATGTATAAGAGAAAGACAGGTGATGAAATGTCTATAACATCCGACTTAATAAGAGGTCATACGGAAACAATTATATTAGCGCAGCTTGTGTTCAAAGACAGTTATGGTTATGAAATAAACAAGAGAGTACAAGAGAAGACAGAGGGACGGTATGAACTTAAAGAAGCCACTTTATACAGTGCCTTTCGTAGACTGGAGCAAGCAGGATATATATTATCTTATTGGGGAGATGAAACAACAGGGGCAAGGAGACGTTATTATTCCATAACGCCTTTAGGGAAAATGACTTATGAAAATAATAAAAAAGATTGGCAGCGAGCCAAGGAATTAATTGATAAGCTAATTTAATAAAAATAGGGAGGCAGACCAAATGAATAGTAAAATTAGAAGTAAAGTGGAATTGTTATTTACAGAAGCTCCAAAAACAAAAAAAGCTTTGGAACTTAAAGAAGAAATTATCGTCAATCTTACAGAGAAATATGATGACTTAGTAAAAGTTGGGAAATCATCAGAAGAAGCCTATAACAATGTGATTGCCAGTATTGGGGATGTGGATGAATTGATAAGGAGTCTTAAACAAAACGATATATTAAGTTTTGAAAGAGAAGAACAGGAACGAAAGAAAACAGCATTAGTTGTTTCGGGAGCTGTAGGCTTATATATTTTAAGTGTCATCACACTTATTACAATGACAGCCATATTGAATATAGATGGGGTCATAGGGACAATGGTGTTTTTGCTGATAGCCGGCATTGCCACATGTATACTCATTTATCACTTCATGTCTAAACCGAGTTATACCAAAATGGATGATACTTTAGTAGAAGAATTTAAAGAATGGAAACAAAACAGTACACAAACCAACCAACTGCGCAAATCACTTATCTCTATTATGTGGACACTGATTACAGTCATCTATTTGCTGCTGAGTTTCACATTAAATATATGGGCCTACTCATGGATTATATTTATATTAGGTGCGGTGATAGAACAAATTATAAAACTTCTGTTTGATATGAAAAATATGAAGGGGCAATAGATATGAAAAAAATAAGAATCCTACAAATCATACAGCTTGTTATATTGGTTGTAATAGCTATAGGACTGATAGTTTTTTTAGGGCGTATAACCAAAGGGAAAGCCGCCATGGATAAAGAGTGGAGAACAAGTTTTTCTTTAGATGTGGACTGGGGAAATAAAAATGATAGACCACTCAAGATGCTTAAAGAAGAGACCGTCACTGCAGAAGGTATACAGAAAATAGAACTTGATTTTAGAAGTGCAGATATAGAAGTCATAACAACAGATCAAAAAGCTATAAAGATAGTAGAAAGCAGTAATAGAAAACTAGAAGAGGATCAATTATTTAAAGTTGAGAATGAAAAGGGCACATTAAAGGTAAGCGGCGGAAAAAGGATTGATGGTAACCTTATGTTTGGATTTTTTATAAAAAGTCATAAGATTCAAATCTATATTCCTAACAACTATGGAAAAGAGCTGGAGTTAACCAGTTCATCGGGAGATATAATATTTTTATCCGATTTGATAGCAGAAAATATCTTAGTCAACCAGTCATCTGGCGATTTGCAAGTGGAAAAATCCATACAGGCAAATCATTTTAAAAGTTTTTTAAGTTCTGGAGATATATATATTGCGCATATAACATGTAAAGAGTATGATTTAAATACATCATCAGGAGATATGGATATTAACTATCTAAAAGGCTCTGGACACATGCAGGCAAAATCTGGAGATATAACGATAAAAGAATTAAGAGATGGGGAATATGACATCCAATCTTCATCTGGAGATGTTAGACTGCTTAATACAGAAGGTTGTTCTGGAGAAATCAATATTTCATCAGGAGACCTAGAAGTAGATTATACAGAGATTACAGGCGAGACCAGGTTGACATCAAGTTCGGGAGACATAACACTCAATCTTGCAAAAAACATAAACTTTGAAATGGAAGCAGTGTGTACATCGGGAGATATAGAGGGGAACATACCTATCATCTACAAAGATAAAAGAGAAAAGTCAGCAACAGCAATGGTCGGTAGTGGACCTTATGCAAAGCTACTACTGAAAGCCAGTTCAGGCGATATAAACATTAATCAAAACTAAATCATATTTGTAGCTCTTGAGATATTTAAAACGTATTCTTGACTATAAATATGGTTAAGATAGGACTATAATAAATATTAGAAAGGGGAGATGACTATGATAAAAGAAATATGTGTTAATGGTGTTTATAAAAATTATGTCAATGGAGAATGGAAAGTGTCAGAATCCGGTAATATGATAGATATTTTTTCTCCTATTGACGGCAGTAAGGTGGGGGCAGTACCAGCTATGTCCAAAGAAGAAGTGGATGAGGCGATTATGGCTGCTAAGGCTGCTCAAAAGGAATGGGCGGATGTTCCTCTTATCGAAAGGGCAAAACTTCTTAATAAAGTCGCCTTTTTATTATTAGATCATCAAAAAGAACTTGCAGATATTATGGTAGTAGAAATCGCCAAAGACATTACATCAAGTTTAGCAGAGGTTAAGCGTACATCGGACTTTATCCTTTTTACAGCAGATGCTGCAAAACAGCTAAAAGGAGAAATGCTGTCGGCAGATGCTTTTCCGGGTTATGGAAAAGATAAAGTTTCTTTCGTCAACCGCTACCCCCTTGGAACCGTGTTAGCGATATCCCCTTTTAATTATCCTGTTAATCTTTCAGTATCTAAAATAGCACCAGCAATAGTGGCGGGTAATACGGTGGTATTAAAACCACCAACTCAAGGGTCTATTAGTGCGTTATACTTAGCTAAAATCTTTGAGATGGCAGGAGTGCCAAAAGGTGTTTTTAATACCATTACCGGTAAAGGCAGTGAGATAGGAGACTATGCGGTTACTCACGAAGATATAGACTTTATTAATTTTACTGGAAGTACAGATATCGGAAGACATATTTCACAAATAACTGTTATGAAACCTCTGCTTATGGAACTTGGAGGAAAAGATGCAGCGATTGTTCTAGAGGATGCAGATCTTAAAGAAGCAGCAAAAGACATTGTAAGTGGTGCTTTTTCTTATTCCGGACAAAGATGTACAGCAGTTAAGAGAGTATTGGTAGAAGATCAAGTAGCAGATGAGCTTATAGGCTATATCAAAGAACGGGTGGAAAAACTTAAAACGGGAGATCCAAGAAAGGCAGATACAGTCATTGTACCACTTATATCAGATAAGGCAGCAGACTTTGTGTGTGAGCTGATAGACGATGCGCTGGAAAAAGGGGCTAAACTGCTGGTAGGTAACAAACGAGAGAAAAACCTGGTTTATCCTACACTGATAGATCATGTGACAGAAGATATGCGGCTTGCATGGGAAGAACCCTTTGGCCCTGTATTGCCAATTATAAGGGTAAAAGATGTGAAAAAAGCGATTGAAATTGCTAATAAGTCTGAATATGGTCTTCAGTCAGCGGTATTTACTAAAAATATTGATAAAGCTTTTAATATTGCAAATGAACTGCAAGTAGGAACTGTTCAAATTAATAATAAAACCGAAAGAGGACCCGACCATTTTCCATTTTTAGGTGTTAAGTCTTCTGGGATGGGAATACAAGGTATCAGATACAGTATAGAGGCGATGACAAGAGTAAAAGCGATGGTTATCAATTACGAAAGAAACTAATAATAAAACCTCCTCACAATCTAAGAGGAGGTTTTATATACTTAAGCAGCAAAATATATTATAATAGAAGTCATAAAGGCCGAAAGGATGATGAAAGTGGATTCAAAGCAAAACTTTCTTTTATACATAGGTACATGCTGTATATTGGCAGGGATTATAGCTCTATTAGCTATTAATGATCTTTTACCTAAAGGATTTTTAACGGAATATGCTAATATTTTAGTAGGTAGTGTATTTATCATGATGGCTATAAAAACTAAAAACAAGACATCTCTTGTAGCGGCTGCCTTTTTCTTTGCAAACGTAGCCATGTTATTTGCAGGTAAGATGCTGGCTGTGCCGAGTTTTTTGTCAAGACTGGTTTTCGTTCCTGGGGTGATGATGTTAGTGGCATACATATCTAGAAGAAAATCGGTTATTTTAATTGTAGGGTCAATCTTAACCTTTTGGGGCATATTTTTATTTGTTAAAGAACCTATAGGGATAGATGGCTATCATTTTTCAATAGGTACATTGATGCTTTTTACAGTTTTAGCTTTTTTATTTATTTGGATAATAGAAAGACAAAATTGGCCAGCTTTGCCAATTTTAATCTTTGGTAGTATGGGCAGTTATTTAATAGCAGGGGAATTAGGAGAGGCAGCTAAGACGATTTTGCTTCAAGTGGCGTGCCTGCTATTGATTATAATAGGGATTTTTTTCGTCATAAAGAGTTTATTTAAAAGGCACCTAGGTGACGAGTAGAAAAAAGGAGTGAGAATATGCCAAGCGGAATCGTACAAAGTATAGAAGGACAATACGCAATTGTCGAGATTAAAAGGCAGGATATGTGCGGAGACTGCCATGCTTGTGATGCTGTACATGAGGCGAAAGAATGTACACTGAAATGTATTAATAATGTCCGAAGCCAGGTAGGAGACATTGTAGAAATCTCTTTGGATCAGCAAATTTTCTTAAAAGCAACTTTTATTATGTATGGCTTGCCACTGGCAGGGCTTTTGGGCGGACTAGGTATAGGTTTTTTGGCAACACAGCTTTTTGTGCAGCTGCCAAGTGAACTGCTGATAATAGCCGGAGCTTTTGCTGGGATGTTAATTGCCTTTTTATTTATAAAAGAGAAGGAAAAACGTAATCAATATAAAAAAATGCTTCCCCATATTATAAGCATAAAAAACAGCACCTCTTAAAGGTGCTGTTTTTTATGCTTATAATCGGGGTGGTGCATCCCAGTTGGGAAGTTCTTCCATAAAAGCACTTGCTGCAGATTTAATAGAAGAGACGGCTGATTTATCATCTGGATGACTGCTTGCTGAATGCCCGAGGAGCCTGTCGTATTGTAGCTTTAAAGTTTTAAGTTCTGATCTCAGGGTTTCATTTTCTAGGGAGAGACTTGTAAGGGAGTCAGAGGATTTTTGAGAAAGAAGAAGTCCCTCAAAAAGTAGTTCAAGCTCAAGAGCTATTTTAGAATCAGGGTGAATATTTTCAAAATCAATGGCATAAAGGGTGGCTAAGCGTATAGAAGCACCAATGGAAGCATACAGTTCAGTACATTTTAAGGAACTGTTTTTATCTGTAGTAAAAGTATATTTACCTACGGTGTTTTGTAAAGAACATAAAACAGGAGAACTAAAGGAACGGCCGCCATTGATTGAAAGCACAACGTAGAGTTTGTTATCCTCTAAATAATTAACCCATAGATAATCATAGTACCAAAAGATAACAGGATTTGATGGAGAAAGTGTGTTACACAGTACGTTCGAAAGCTTGTCTTTTACACTATAAAATATAAGTTGGTATTTGCCATGCAGTTCAGCGATATAAGTGATATAAATATGGTGGTCTTTTAGGCAGACACAATAATCATAAATAGGGACTTTAGAAGAAAACAAAGGGACAATCTCTACTTTAGAATCTTTTATTTTTAGACAGTTGAGGATATAACTATCGGTTTGTACAATATAAAACAAATAAATGGTATCTTCATAAGCATAACTCTTTATATTTTGAAAGGTATAGTTAGTGTCTAAAAGGGTATCTACTTGAGCATTGTTCAAGGTTTGATGAACAATGGAATAGGCGTTAGAGCCTACTCGATTTGACAAATATAAAATGTGTAGTTCGTTATTAATACAATGGATAGCAGGATTTGAAAAGGCATAAGTTTCGGTGGCGTTTTCTACAAGGGATTTCTTGAGATAGTGGCCGTTTTCATAGCAAAAGTAAGTGATTTGGTGACGGCTAGGCATACTGATAGCATGTAAACTGCCAGAACTATTGATTGCTGCACTATAGTCTGTACAATTCAAAGACTGAATTTGTATAGGCCTTGATAAACCAGTTTGACTATAGAGCTGACAAAAAACGCCGTACTTAGAATTATTGTCTATTGTAAAGAAAGTATTATTGTAATTTAATAAAAAAGACATAGCAGAACCTCCTGGTTTTTTAAGGCATTGGTATAAAAATATAACAAGAAATGGTTTCTATATAAATATATTTAATTAAAAATAAATTTATACATAAATGTCACCAAAGGACCTTATTTTCCATATTATAGTATTGGAAACGACAAATTATGATTCAACCTTATAAAGAATCATACAGGAGGTTTTAAATTATGAGTAAAAGTTCTTGCAATAACGATGTAAAGTTTTTTGCGAAACCTAATGCAGGAGTATGTGATATATGTCACCCTGCTGAAAATAAACTATCCCCTTTGGAAACAACAGCATTATGTCCACCCATTGGAGAGCCTAGACTGCTTACATTAATGGCACCAGTTGTATTTGATGAAAGCGGCATCAATCTTTGCCGTGTAGTATGTTTTAATGAATTAAGAGATGCATGCCAAGGCGATACAGACAGAACAACAGATGTGCTATTTGATGGATTATCCAGAAAAGATCTTGCATGTGCATGCAATATTCAGTTACAAGTAGTAGACATAGACTTTAACTTTGTTGATCCTAGCGGCCCTAGATATTCAGAAATCAAACCTGCAAAAGGCAATCCAAACTTAAGCAGAATTACTTTAAAAGACATTGATGTTACATTAGCTGTTACAATACTTGACAGCTGCTGTAAAGTAGTGAGTCAAGGCATGATGACTATCAGGTATTTAGGCGATGAATCTGAATGTGGATTTGATCCATGTACTAATCCATCAGCAGTAACACTTGATATTTACACACCATATGGTGTAGCTTATGCACCAGAAAATCCAGCGGGATGCAACAAACTTGTTCCAACTATCAATTATGTAGGTTTTGTTTCAAACCAAGAAGGTAAAAACGGCGGAAAACATGAAAAATCATACTTCAAATTTGATGCTAACAATCAAATACAGCAAGGTATTTGTGCACAGGCATTAGCAAAAGTCGTAGCGGCTGATGAAGATTGCTGTGGCATTGGTCTTTCACTTTATATCAAGTCTATTTATTTAATACAATATAAATTTAAAAATGAAGGATTGACGATACCACCAAAACTAACACCTATTCAGGAAGAAGAAGATAATAGCTGCTTGGAGTTTGTATGTGGAGATTTGCTAGAAACAAGTATTCAGCCACTAAATGTAGGGACAGATTCAAAAACAGTTCAAGGAGTAGATGACATAAGGGACTCCGGCTGTAGCTGTAACAAATGTGGATGCGATAAATGCAAATGCGATAAACACAGCAAATGCAACTGTAAATAGGAGCAAAAGATACAAATAAGCGGAGGCATATACCTCTGCTTATTTGTAATTTAGTAGCCATAAATTGATTATTTCTGGTATAATCGGTAAATACTTATGAGAGGAGATGATACAATGAGAACACCTAATCATATAGGCATAATTCCGGATGGCAACAGGCGTTGGGCCGTTGACAAAGGCATGACAAAGGACAAGGGTTATGATTTAGGCATAAATCCAGGCCTTGAGGCCTTTAAGCTTTGTAAAGATGCAGGGGTTAAAGAGGTTACATATTATGGATTTACGACAGATAATACGAAGAGACCTTCAAAGCAAAGGGCAGCTTTTACTCAGGCGTGTATAGATGCGGTATATTTACTTGCCAAAGAAGACGCAGAACTTCTGGTAGTAGGAAATAGTGAATCTAATATGTTTCCTAAAGAACTCCTTGAGTTTACAAGCAGAAAAAAATTTGGACAAGGGGGAATAAGAGTCAATTTTTTAGTAAACTATGGATGGGAATGGGACATACAAAATATAAGTAATATGACCCACAATAGAAATATTATTACTCAGCAGATTAAATCCAGTGATATTTCCCGTATAGATCTTATTATCAGGTGGGGAGGCAGGAGAAGATTAAGTGGATTTTTGCCTATACAGTCGGTGTATTCAGATTTCTATGTGATAGACGAGTATTGGCCAAGTTTTAAAAAAGAGCATTTTTACGATGCTATAAAATGGTACAGCGAACAGGATATAACTCTTGGGGGCTGATTTATGGATTGTCATTTGGCTTTCACTAGATTATAATTTAGAGTGAACTTATTATTAAAAGTATTATTTTAGCATTCCCAATTGTAGGGGTTAAAATGAACAAGGCAACATATTTTAATTTAGAATGAAATAGAAAGAGGGGAGGAATAAAAATGACAAAACCAGTATTAATGACAGATTCATGCTGCGATTTACCCTATGCTTACACTCAACAAAATGACATTACAGTGATCCCTCTGACGGTACATCTTGGTGGGGAAGAAATAAAAGATGAGTTAGGTAAAACGGGGAAATACAAAGAATTTTATGGAGCCATTTTAAGCGGGCAAATGCCTACTACATCTCAAATTAACACCTATGCCTTTAAAGAGGTCTTCCAAGAATACACCAGTAAAGGACAAGAAGTGGTGTACATTGGATTTTCGTCAGCTCTCAGCGGATGTGTTCATAGTGCCCGTATCGCAGCGGCTGAGCTGCAAGAGGAGACAGGAGAAAATCTCGTTACTGTTATTGACACCAAAGCAGCATCTTTAGGACTTGGACTGCTTGTTTATTATGCCAATGAATTTCTAAAGCAAGGTAAGACCAAGGAGTTTATAGTGAACTGGATAGAAGAAAATAAGTTAAAGGTCAATCATTGGTTCACAGTGGAGGATTTAAATCACCTTTATAGAGGAGGACGACTTTCTAAAACAGCTGCAGCAATTGGAACTTTACTGAGTATTAAACCCATCATGCATATTAATGATGAAGGGAAGCTTGTTCCCATATCCAAAGTAAAAGGAAGAAAGAAATCTTTACACCTCTTATTAGATAAGATTAAAGAAAATATCACTCATGCAGAGGAACAGGTCGTTTTTATCAGTCATGGAAACTGTGAAGAAGAAATAATACCTTTGGTGCAGCAAATAAAAGAAGAACTAAAGGTTAAAGAGATTATCACCAATCCTTTAGGGGCGGCCGTAGGCGCCCATGCTGGGCCAGGTACTGTAGCGTTTTTTTTCTTAGGCAACAATCGATAAAACAAAGACCTCTCATTCTATCACATAAAATGAGAGGTCTTTTAGGTTTAAGAAGTTTTTGAGCGTTTTCTCCACAACTGAGGCATCAAAGAAATAATAACGATAGCACCAGCTATGACACCAGCTATCTCAAAAGTAAGAATAGCATATTCAAGAGCAGCGGTATAGTCCATTAACATTAGGAAATACATGGTTCGGTATAAGCCAAGACCTGGTACAAGGGGGATGATGCCCACTATTAAAAAAATCGTAATAGGCGTTCGGTTTGTTTTAGCAAAGATATAGGATAATTCGGTCACTAAAAGACTTGCTAAAAAAGTAGAAAGAATAGGGGAAAAACCATTGTTTTCACCTAAAAGATAGATAAACCAACCAGCGGCCCCTACAACCCCACAGACGAGCAGGTGTTTTTTTTGAGTATGAAAGACGATGGCAAAACCAATACTTGAAATAAAAGCACTCAAAACACTCATAATCATAAGAGTCCTCCTAGTTTAAAACCAATACTTAAGGAAATGCCTATACCAGCGGCTAAGGAAACGGCAATCAGAAGAGCCTCAGTGCCCCTGGATATACCAGAGAGAAGTTCGTCGCCAATAACATCCCGTACCGCATTTGTAAAAGCTACACCGGGAACAAGGGGCATGATACAACCGATCACGATAGGCTCAATCTGTATTTTGTCTCTGAAAAGGTAATGATAAGTCATAACACCTGTGCCAATTAGGAGTGAGCAGATAAAAAGCACAAAGTAATTAACTATATTTTTTTTGCTGAGGATATATTGGATATACCCTACTAAAATACCTAGAGGAAAGGTGAGAAAAAAGTCTAGCAAATTCCCCTTAAACATGACTGAAAAAAATGAACAGCTTATACCTATTCCAAAGATAATCATCTGAGGAGAATAAGTTGTCAGATGGGCAATTTCATCTAATTGTTTAACAGCTTTGTCAAAAGTTACTTTTCCAAGCACATAATCCCTAGAGAGTTGATTGATTAGTTCAATGCGGTCCAGTCTTGTAGAACGGTTTTTGACCCGAGCTACTTTGGTATATAAAGAGAGATTATCATCTTGAACAGTAACGATAATGCCCGTAGGGATAACAAATGTATCAACACTTTCATAAGGATTCGCTTGTAAAATTCTTGTAATTGTATCTTCAACCCGATAGGTTTCTGCTCCGCTTTTAAGCATAAGTTCTCCTGCTTTTACAGCAAAGTTTAATATTTGTTCATGATGATGTAATGTTTTCATAAGATACCTCGCAATGTGACATTATTTAACAGTATACTCTGAATAAATAAGTGTGTAAAGCTAGATATGCGATATATAAATGAACCTTTTTTCAAAATAGCACGAAAAGGTTCGAAAAAAATATATACATTTATAAAAAGGTATATTATTATAATAAGTAGATAAGATACCTATACAACAAATTAAGGATGGTGGAAGCATGTATTCATTAGAAGAAGTATACAGTGTAGACAGTGAAATCGCAGCTTTAATTGCAGAAGAGACAAGCAGACAAAATAATAAAATCGAGCTGATAGCATCAGAAAACTTTGTGTCTAAGGCCGTTATGGCAGCTATGGGGAGTCCCCTTACCAATAAATATGCAGAAGGCTACCCAGGCAAAAGATATTATGGCGGCTGTGAAGTGGTAGATAAAGTTGAAGAATTGGCTAGAGAAAGAGCTAAAAAAATCTTTGGAGCAGAACATGCTAATGTACAGCCTAATTCTGGTTCACAGGCTAATCAAGCGGTGTTTTTTGCAGTTCTAAAACCTGGGGACACTGTAATGGGCATGAATTTAAGCCATGGAGGACATTTGACACACGGAAGTCCTGTGAATATATCAGGTAAACATTACAATGTTATTTCTTATGAAGTAAATGCAGAAACTGAACGTATTGATTATGATATTATTAGACAATTAGCGCTAGAGCATCACCCTAAAATGATAATAGCTGGAGCCAGTGCCTATGCCAGAAGTATTGATTTTGCAAAGTTCAGAGAAATAGCTGATGAGATAGGGGCATACCTTATGGTAGATATGGCTCATATTGCAGGACTTGTGGCGGCAGGACTTCACCCAAATCCAGTGCCTTTTGCCCATTTTGTGACAACAACAACTCATAAAACCTTAAGGGGACCAAGAGGGGGGATGATTCTTTGCAGCAAAGAATTTGCGCAAGCTATTGATAAGGCCATTTTCCCAGGTATCCAAGGGGGGCCGCTGATGCATGTGATTGCCGCAAAAGCCGTAAGTTTCAAAGAAGCCTTGGAAGATGATTTTAAAGTATATCAAAAGAAAATTATCAGTAATGCAGATGCCCTTGCAAAAGCACTGATTAAAAGAGGGCTGCGCATTGTATCTGGCGGAACAGATACACATTTAATGAGTGTGGATGTCAGAAATATGAATGTTACAGGGAAAGAAGCAGAAAACATGCTTGATGAGATAGGGATCACCTGTAATAAAAACACGATACCTTTTGACCCAGCCTCACCGTTTATCACCAGTGGTGTGAGACTTGGAACACCAGCAGTGACAACAAGAGGGATGAACGAAACGGATATGGATGAGATAGCTGATATCATTTATCTGACACTTAAAGACTTTGAAGCCAATAAAGAACAATGTGCACAAAGAGTTGCTAAATTATTAAATCAATATCCACTATACTAAAAAATAGATATAAGCATTATTTGATAAAATCAAGTAATGCTTTTTTCATGGGGATAAAGGGTTTATATTGGAAATAGTAATGAAAAGCTTATGATAAGATGATATAATCAAGTAAAGAATATAGAGAGAAAGGCTAAAACATATAAGTGTTTTGGCTCAATACACTAGGGGAATATAAAGGTGAATAAGTTGAAGGAAAATAATTAAAAAGGGGGAGGTTTATGGTAGATATAGAAACTCTATACCAGACATTGAAAACGGAAAATAAGTATAAGAATCTGGATGAAGTCAATATTCTTATGCAAACACTTAAGGCAACTAAAGGATCACTAGAATCAGTTATTTCATATATTATCAATCAGGCGGTATTAGCGCATATGAACTTAAATATTGATTCTACTATTATGCAGATGTTATTTCTAAATGATTATCTGATTGGATTATTTATGAAAAATTTTGATATCTTAATGAATAATTATGTGGTTCATTACTTGCAGCAGCATGAAGTGACTTTGATAGAAGAGCAAGAAGTAGAAGTCGTTAAAAAACTTGTTAAAAGTATTGATATGAAAACAGATCTTCAAGAATTTGACAATTTTATTAGTAAAGAATGGCATTTAATTTAATAAAATGGGTAACAATAGGAGTAAGAAAATAATGAGTTAATTATTATTTCTTACTTCTTTTTTTATTAATTATTCTGTTAAATAATAATTTATTTATAGTACAAGTATCTATAAATAAATTATAAAAAAAGGAATTTTTATATATAGTGTAGAAATAATAATATAAGAGGTTTAAACAAACAGATAATCTGGAGGAGGTAGTTATATGAAAATGTATGAAACAAAATTCATTCGCAATATTGCACTGCTAGGACATGGTGGTGCAGGCAAGACTACTTTAGCAGAAGCAATGCAGTTTGCAGCAGGAGTAACTAGTAGACTTGGCAAAGTTAATGCAGGAAATACGATTAGTGATTTTGATCCAGAGGAAATAAAACGTAAGATTTCTATTAGAACATCACTCGTTCCGGTAGAATGGAAAGACTACAAGCTTAACATATTAGATACTCCGGGTTATTTTGATTTTGTGGGGGGAGTCAAAGAAGCACTGAGCGTAGCTGATAGCGCGCTTATTGTGATGAGGGGATCGGCAGGTGTAGAGGTTGGAACAGAAAAAGCGTGGGAGTATGCCGAAAAAGCTGATATCCCAAAGATGATGTTTATTACAGAAATGGATGCTCAAAATGTGGATATTGAAGTCATCATGAATACATGTAAAGAAAAGTTTGGTATGAGTATTGCGCCGGTACAAGTTCCTTGGTATGAAGGAGAAAAGTTTGTAGGGTACGTGCATGTACTTAAAATGCTGGGAAGAAGATTTGACGGGACTAAAGTTGTAACTTGCCCGATTCCTGAAGTGCTTCAAGCTAAAATAGCACCCATTAGAACAATGATATTAGAAGCAGTGGCAGAAACTGACGAAGTTCTGATGGAGAAATATTTTGCAGAAGAGGAGATTACGCTAGAGGAAATACAGACAGCCTTTAAAAAGGGTGTATTGGCGAAGCAAATCGTTCCAGTACTTTGTGGAAGCGCACTGAATAGTACAGGTATATCTGTGCTTATGGATACGATGATTTCTTTATTCCCAGCTCCAGATGAAAGTAAAAGTGTGGCAGCATACGACACCACAACCAATGAAAAACTAGAGATAAATTGTACAGAAAATGAAAAAACTTCTTTATTTATATTTAAAACCATTGTAGATCCGTTTATAGGGAAATTTTCTTTGTTTAAGGTTAAATCAGGTACAGTAAGTACGGAAGATACGGTTGTTAATATGAGAACAGGAGAAAGTGAAAGACTAGCACATCTTTACGTACTTTTAGGAAAAGAACAAAAAGAAGTTGGAAAACTTTACGCAGGAGATATAGGTGCTGCCGCCAAGCTAAAATCTCCCAAAACCTGCGATACATTGGCGGATAAAAACTTTCCTGTCAGCTATGAAGCGATAGATTTCCCCAAACCCTATGTCAAGATGGCCATATTTCCTCAAGGCAAAGGCGATGAAGAAAAAATGTCCGGTGCACTTAATAGGCTGATGGCAGAGGATCCCACCTTTTATATAGAATATGATAAAGAGACTCATGAAACAGTTATTTATGGTATTGGGGAACAACAGCTAGATGTTATCGTCAATATGCTTAGATCAAAATTTAAAGTAGAAGTGTATCTGGAGCACCCAACCACAAGGTACAGAGAGACCATCAAGGGTAAAGTTAATATAAGAGGTAAACATAAAAAACAATCAGGGGGACATGGACAATACGGTGATGTTGTCATGGAGTTTGAACCTTCAGGAGACTTAGAGATGCCCTATATATTTGAAGAAAAAGTATTTGGGGGGGCTGTTCCGAGACAATACTTTCCGGCGGTAGAAAAAGGCCTTGAAGAGTGTATTGTCAGAGGGGTTCTTGCCGGTTATCCTGTAGTGGGGCTAAAAGCAGTATTACTTGACGGTTCTTATCATCCTGTAGATTCTTCAGAAATGGCCTTCAAAATGGCAACAGCTATAGCTTTTAAGGAGGGACTTGTCAAAGCGCACCCCACCATCTTAGAGCCCCTTGCACATGTGGAGATTATGACACCGGAGGAATACACAGGGGACATTATGGGGGATATGAAAAAGCGCAGAGGACGTATGATTGGTATGGAGGTTAGGGGTAAACAGCAGGTTATCATAGCAGAAGTTCCCATGGCAGAACTCTACACCTATGCAACAGATGTCCGTTCTATAACACAAGGTAGAGGAGATATTTATTATACTTTTGAACGGTACGATGAAGCACCCATTGAAGTACAGCAAAAGGTTATTGCAGCCAGAAAAGAAATGGCATAACACAATAAAATAAATATTGTTAATAAGTAAAGAAGTACTGTTTTCAATGAGGGTTCATGAAAACGGTACTTCTTTTTTCTTTTGAAGGATTAGAGTGATTTTTTATACTTGAATGGAAGTACCTGATTCTTCCATGTAGGTCCCTTCGATAGCATGAATCAGGTCTACAATTAGAGCATTATAAGGGGTGGGAACACCGTATAATTTGGCCTGCTCTACAACTGCTCCATTGATTTTTTCAATTTCTGTAGGGATTTTCTTCTTGCGATCTTGATACATTGAAGAATAACCTTCACCGGCTTGTTCACAAACCTTCCGAACCATTTCCAGAGCTTCGCGGCGATCAAAATACGTGCCATCTGCTTCTGCAACTTCTACTGCTTCATAGACGACACGTTTAACGAAGTTCCAAGCATATTTATCACGAATCATATAGCCAATGGTTGTTTCTAAAAGTGCCGTCAGTGTATTGACCGATAGGTTAACAAAAAGCTTGCTCCAAATGATACGTTGAATATCTTCAGAGATTAAGACCTCAAGGCCACATTCAGATAGAATTTCACCAGCTATTATATCGTTTCCTGATGAGGGTACCATAGTTCCAAGTGTCGTCAGTCCACTGGCTGTATGGTGAAATTTTGCAAGCTGCATACTGACACTGTTATGTTTAGATGTACCAATAATAATATTTTCTTTTTTTACAAAATGTGCGATATCTCTATCATTACCAGCACCGTTTTGTAAAGTCATCACTAGGGTAGAGGCTCCAATTAAATTTTGATTCGCTTTTACAGCCTCGTAGGTGTGAATAGCCTTTACAAAAACAAGAAGTAAGTCTACACATCCTATGTCAGTGCCACTTAAAACAGCTTTGGTAGAGAATAATTCTTCCGAACCATTCTCTACCATAATAAGGCCTTTTTGATTGATAGCAGTGACCTGTGGCTCATAAACATCTATTAACGTCACATCATGTTTTCGAGATAAATAAGCCCCATATAAACATCCCATAGCACCTGCGCCCAATATAGCTATTTTCATATTCGCTGGCTCCTCTCATATCATTTTATTGACTGTTTTACTTTATATTATTATAGTTATAAGGATAAGTAAAATTCATTATTTTCATGTATAGGTTGAAATATTTTCATCTGTACTTAAGGAGGGTCTTCATGACATTATTGTCTTATCAGGTTTTTGTAACGGTTGTAGAACAGAAAAGTTTTTATAAAGCGGCAGAACTTTTGCGACTTACCCCATCGGCTATCAGTCATTCTATATCAGCAATGGAAAAGGAACTGGGGTTTTCGCTTTTTAGTAGAAGTAAACAAGGGGTTTATTTGACGAGTTACGGAGAGAGTTTGCTTCCCTATGTACGTTCAGTTTTAAATAGTGATGAGTATCTGCATCAAGCTGTTTCACAATTGAAAGGTTTACAAAAAGGTTCAGTCAAAATAGGTGCATTTAATAGTGTTTGTACCAACTGGCTCCCAAAGCTTGTACAATTATTTCATGATACATATCCACATATTACAATTGAAATTTATCAGGGGACATATAATGATGTTGCTGAATGGCTTAAAACGGGGCGTATTGATGTGGGTTTCTTGTCTGTTTCAAGTGCGGGAGATTTGCCAATTACGCCTTTATATAAAGACCGCTTAGTTTGTGTTGTACCAAAAGGCTTTCAAACCATTCATGAAGGATATATTACCATTGATGAAATACAAGATCAGTATTTTGTAACACAGAGAGAAAGTTGTGATGCAGATATACAAAATTTTCTTCAAAAATATCATTTGAATGTCCGTTCAAATTGTCATGTGGTTGATGACTTGGCTACAGTTGCAATGGTTATGGGTGGTTTTGGAATTTGTATAATGCCTGAACTCGTAATGAATGATATTCCTTATTCGGTTGATATTTATCCTATTCAACCTAATGAATATCGTATTATTGGATTAACGACAACTAGTCCAGAATTTATGGCCCCTGCAGTTCAAAAAGTTGTTGAACATATTATCAAGCATATCAAGCAAGAAACACTATAAAAACATCACCTAGTAGACGAGTTAGGGATCGATTTGACTTATGGCAAACAGCGATTAAAAGATTATAAAATATGTCAGGTATTAGAATTATTGTAAATGAATATAGTAGTATAGATTAAAAAATGGCAGGGGGAGCGATATGAAAAATTATATCATTACAATAGCACGAGGCTTTGGAAGTGGGGGGAAAACCATAGGAATAGAACTTGGCAAAAAACTTGGCATTCCATGCTATGAAAATGAGATTTTAGAGATGGCTTCAGAGGCGAGTGGGATTAGCAGGGCTTTGTTTAATCAAACAGATGAACGTCTGAGCGGTAGACTGTTTGCAAAAAGGTTAAAAGGTATTCCAACAAAAACAATTATTTCTCCAAGTGAGAAGGAATTTGTATCTGATATTAATTTGTTTAATTTTCAGAGTCAGATTATACGTTCTTTAGCAGTTAATGAATCTTGCATCATTATAGGAAAATGTGCTGATTATGTATTAGAACATTTTCAAAATGTATATCGCATATACATTGATGCGCCCCGAGAAGCATGTGTAAAATCCATTGCAAATAAAATGTGCGTATCTGAGGAGGAAGCCAACCGCTTAATAACTAAGACTGATAAATATCGTGCAGATTATTATAAGTATTATACAGGTAAGGACTGGACCAATCCAACTAATTATGATTTGTTTATCAATAGTGATAGGGTTGGCAGAGAGCGTTGTGCTGATGTTATTGAAATGTACGTAAAATATCGTATGGATCTTTAGAAGCAAAACAAAATACATAATTTAAGAGGTATTATTTTCAGTAAAGACTTATGAAAATAGTACCTCTTTATTAATGAAATCAATTGACATTTAATAGAATCCATCATATACTATATTTAAAATGATACTATACGTCGTATAATATTAAATACCATATAGGCCCAGTGATAAGGGTCAAAAGCATAAGGCTAGGCGAGGAGGAGAATATGATATTTCAATTAGGCGGAACGTTACTAGATGCCTGTGTTCTGGCGGTACTTAATCAGGAAGATACCTATGGGTATGTACTTACCCAACGGGTGAGAGAGATTGTAGATATATCAGAGTCTACATTATATCCTGTCCTCAGAAGGCTTCAAAAGGATGGGTGTCTGACGACCTACGATGAACCTTATCAGGGCAGAAACAGAAGATATTATAGAATCACAGAGCTTGGGAAAAATAGATTGGACAGCTATAAAAGTGAGTGGACAGATTATAAAGGTAAAGTAGATCAGGTCTTGTTAGGAGGTAAACGAGGTGAATAGGTATGAATTTATAGGAGAGTTAAGGAACCGGTTAAAAAGGCTGCCAGAAGAGGAACAGCAGGAAGCCATTAACTATTACGAAGAATATTTTGATGAAGCAGCTATAGGGTATGACCCCATCAACCTAAATGAAATAGGGCGGCCAGCAGTCATTGCCAGTGAAATCCTGGCTCAGACGGCGGTAAGACATGTAGAAGCGTATCCTAAATCTCCTAAAAGCAATGCTTCTGCCATAGGGCTCATTATAGTAGCTATTTTAGGAGCACCTATTGCATTGCCGTTAGCTTTGGCATTGGTTGCAGTAGTTTGTGCATTGATTGCAGCCATAGGTGCTGTTGTTCTAGCATTATGTCTGACTATCGTTGCTCTTGGTGTCAGCGGAGTGGCAATGCTAGTAGTAGGATTTATAAAATTGGCAGTCGAACCAGCTACGGGAGTGGTTTTTATGGGAATGGCTATGTTGTTTATAGGGATAACGCTGCTAGTGATAGTCGTTATTCAGCAGCTACTGACAAGAGCGTTGCCGGCTGTTATTTATGGGGTAAGAAATATATTGGGTCACAATAAAAAGGGGGAGAAGAGATGAAAAAGTGGTATCGTTTCATAATCATAGGCATCTTACTGATGATAATAGGTATTGTATTAATAGGAATAGGTATGATGAGAGGCGGAAAAACTCAGATTGAAATAGGTAATCCAGCTAACAGAGGGGAAAGTATAGCAGTTAAGGAAACATTAGAGGCTTTTGATGAGCTGGAAATAGATGTGGATACAGTAGAATTTAAACTTGTTAAGGGAGAGGATTATGGGATAGATTTTGTCGTATCAGATAGGGCACCTATAGAGTATCACTTAACAGATGGGAAATTAACTGTCAAGCAAAAAGGTTATAAAAAGCTGCCGATCAAAATTTCATTAGGAATTAATATATCTGATGAAGTGTCTCATGACTATGTCATTCTATCTGTACCCGAAAAGAATGACCTTCAAAGCATAACGATGAAGTGTGGGGTTGGCGAATTAAAAATAAGTGAAATAGAAACAGAGTATTTAGACTTAGATATAGGAGTAGGCAGTCTCAATCTGAGTGACCTAACAGCCAAAAAGGCCAAGATAAAAGGGGGCGTCGGAGAAATTAGCGCTCGGGATCTTATAGCAGGACAGTTGGATGTAGAGGTAGGAGTCGGAGAAGTAGATATAGAAGGAACATTTGATGGAGATGTGATTATAAAAGGCGGAATGGGGGATATTAAATTAAGAGCAAAAGGAACAGAGACGGATTTTAATTATCAATTTGAGCAGGGGCTTGGGGAAATAGAATTAAATAATAAGTCCGTTCATAGTATCAAGCAGACCGATAACAAAGCGGATAAGATGCTATCAGCTGAGTCGGGGATAGGAAGTGTCTCTATTTATATAGAAGAATAAAGGTATATAGACTAAAAAATCTGAATATGTTAGACTATATATAAAGGAGGGATAGATATGTGGACGAGGGAAGAACTTAAAGAAAGGGCAAAAGCAGTACTTAGAAGATCCTATTGGAAGGCATTTCTTGTTAGTTTTATTTTAGCACTGGTATCCGGTGAAATCACCAATGTAAGCAAAAATTTCAGTGATAATGGGGATGCAAGAGTATTTATAAGGAACTCTATTGATAGGGGTTTTCAAGAATTTAATTGGTTAGGGCCAGCACTAATAGTTACGGCTATTGCTGGAATGGGGATATTGGTCGCAACATTAATTTTTGAAATATTTTTGGCAAATCCTGTAGAGATGGGTGTGAAAAGATTTTTTTTAAGCCTTACAGCAGAGGATGCACCGATAGAACTTATAGGATACGGTTTTAAAAATGGCAGATATCTCAATGTTGTTAAAACGATGTTTTTTAAAAATCTTTTTATTTTTTTATGGACTTTATTACTTATTATCCCAGGAATTATCAAGGCTTATGCGTATAGTATGGTGCCGTATATCCTAGCAGATAATCCAGAGCTAGATTATAGAAGAGCATTGGAGTTAAGCGAAGAGATGACAGATGGGGAAAAGTTTAATCTATGGGTATTGGATTTATCCTTTATCGGATGGTATTTGTTAGGGGCATTAGCATGCGGGGTAGGTATATTGTTTGTATTGCCTTATGTGAATACAACAAAGGCAGAACTCTACATTGCCCTTAGGAGAAAGGCTATGCAAAATAGGGTGTTTCAGTATGGCGAGTTAAACAATAGTAAGTAAAAGGATTGAGTAATCAAAAGGCCTCTAAGGATAAGGGGTCTTTTTAGTTACATAAAAAAAGAGTAATAAAATATAAAATAGTATTTGATGAATTTTCAGAAAAAACATATAATGGTATAAAGGAGAATGATTCAATGACCAAAAAGGAGACAGTATTAATCACAGGCGCTTCAGGGGGAATAGGGTATGAACTGGCTAAGGTATTTGCTCATAAAGGCTATCATCTGATTTTGACAGCAAGAAACAGCCAAAAACTAAAGGCTCTAAAAGATAAATTGCAGAAAGAGACAAATAGTAAGATAGCCATCATTTCAGAAGATTTGAGTCAAGTAGGAGCAGGACAAAGGATTTTTGAAAAAGTAAAAGCAATAGGGGCTAGAGTAGACATACTTATTAATAATGCTGGAGCGGGTTATACAGGAGCATTTCATGAAAAGGCATATGAACAAGACTTTCAAATTATGCAGCTTAATATGGGAGCTTTAACGGAGCTAACGAAACTTTTTGGAGGTGAAATGATAAAAAATAAACATGGCAAAATCCTTAATGTGGCGTCAACAGGGTCCTACCATGGAGGGCCTTATACGGCTGTTTATTATGCCACAAAAGCCTACGTATTATCTTTGACAGAAGCCTTACAAACAGAATTAAAACCCTACGGAATCACAGTATCAGTACTTTGTCCTGGGGCGACCCAAACAGAGTTTGCAAAAAGAGCAGGAAGGAAAGATGCCGGCATAGCGATGGAAGCTAAGACCGTGGCAGAAACAGCGTTTAAAGGATTAATGAAAGATAAAAAGATCATTATTCCAGGGGTTAGAAATAAGCTTTTTATTAAAATACCAAGAAAGTGGGCAAGTCAAATGGTAGGAAGGTATCAAAAAACTTTAATGATAAAAAAATTATAAGTATAACAGGGGGAGTTATTATGATAAGTGATGGATCTATGGCAATCATTATAGCAGTTATGTTAATATATGGCATGATTATGGTCAAGCAGTTTAGAATAGAAAAAGATAAAGGGGAACTGCTTATAGCTTCAAAAAGAGTCATTAATAGCAATCATATTTTAATGAGTACATATATTATATTGCTATGCCTTTATACAGGAAGAAGAATTCAATATCATATGAAGTGGGATGAGACGGATATTGTTTTTGCTACATTATTAGGTCTAGCCATTATATTTAGTGTTTATCAATCCTTGAGAAAACAGGCTCTCTATGAAAAAATCCTCGTTACGCCTGAAAGAACGTATTTGTTAGAAAGTATTATAGACTATGAATGGGGTAGTTTTATAGAAACAGAAGAGAGTATCGTATTGAGGCTCAAAGTCAAAGTATCCTTTCTTTCAAGAATAAAGGTTAAGGAAGTATATATTAAAGCTAAGGCAGAAGAAAAAGAGAAGATAGAAGTATTTTTATCTACAAATATTATTAAAAATGAGTTATAGGTTAAAAAGACTTAGAATTTTGAAACAAAAGGGTAGCACCTATCGTCTTATAGAGGAGGAAGTGTTAAAAAACGGGTAAGAGAAAGGGGTAAACAAGATGAAGAAAAGAGGATTAATAAAAGTTTTACAGGCAGTTATCATACTGATATTAGTAGTAGGATTTTATGGATGTGGTGCTCAAAAGTCAGCTAAGTCTGAATCAACTCAGAATACCGCAAGTGCAATGGATCAAAAAGTTGAGACTGAGGAAGCAGCACCAGAAGCACCGATGGCGGACTTAGCGACAGGTGAGGCAGCAACCAATGGTGAAAAACCGAAGGTTAGTACACAAGTAGACTATAACCGCAAGATGATTAAAACAGGAGAACTTCATCTGCAGACAAAAGAGTTTAAGAAAAGCGTAGAGGGTATAGTTGATAAGGTGCAAGAACTGGGAGGATATATAGAGAACTCTCAGATTCAAGGGAATAATTTGTACAATGACAATGCCGATAGAAAAAGTGCTTCAATGACACTGCGTTTGCCGCAAAAACATTTTGATAATTTTATGAATGAATCCAGTGAATTTGGAAATGTAGTGGATACAAGGTCTGGCGTCGATGACATAACAAGCGCTTATGTAGACACAGAAATACGCCTTAGGGCTCTAAAGGTGAGACATGAAAGACTTTTAGCCCTTTTAGAACAATCTGGCTCCCTAAAAGATCTTTTTGCCATAGAACAAGAATTAGGGGATGTAACCTATGAGATTGAGAAATTAAGCGGGACTTTGCAGGAGTATGACCAATTAGTAGATATGAGTACCATTCATATCCAGATCGAAGAGGTCTATAAAATAGAAGAGAATAGACCGGTTATTACTTTTGGGGATAAAGTAGCCAGTACTTTCAAACAATCTGTAGAAGGCCTTAAAGGTTTTGCACAAGGGATTGTCCTGATTATGGTAGGAATTGTGCCATTTTTGGTTATCATTGTACCCCTAGGACTTATCAGTATTTGGATTGCAAAGCGGTCAAAAGTAAAATATGATAATCAAAGAAAAAAAGAATCAGAAAAAGACTGATTATAAGGAGAAAAGAGATGTATAATCCGATTTAAAACCCAGTTGTTTATATCAAATTTTACCCGCAGGGGATGCGGGTTTATTGTTATATGCAAAATGACTTGGGGGATTTAAATTGGATAAATTAAAAACAAATGTCGTACTGTTTTATAGTATGGCCCTTTTACAAGGCATGGTATTTTATGGACCAATAGCGACACTGTATCGCCAGTCGCAGGGCCTTTCGGTTTTTGATATGACTTTAATAGAGAGTATATCGCTCATTGTAATGATTGTTTTAGAAATACCATGGGGTTACCTATCCGATAGGATAGGGTATAAAAAAACAATTGTTTTGTGCAGCTTTCTTTATTTTATATCAAAAATAATATTTTGGAAGGCAGATCATTTTGCACTATTTCTCATGGAAAGGCTTGTTTTGTCAGTGGTCTTGGCTGGGATTTCAGGCTGTGACTTAGCTTATTTGTATTTATCAGCAGGAGCCAAAAACAGTCAAAAAGTATTTGGTAGATACCATGCGATGAGTACCACGGGACTGGTAATAGCTTCTGTAGTATTTTCAGCAGCTGTAAAAAACAACTATAGACTTGCAGCGTTATTGACGGTTGCAACTTACGGAGCAGCGGTGTTTTTTTCTTTAGGACTTAGCGAAGTTAAATCAAAAACAAGAAAGCATATGAAATGCAGTGAAGAGTTAAAGGCCATTGGCATATCTTTTAGGCAAAAC
>JARBTY010000094.1 GCA_029239935.1 Clostridia bacterium
AGCTGGTATAACGAATAGCGTTATATCAGCTGCTTTTGCGTGTAGCAAAAGATTTGCGGCAGCTCATATTAAGATTTTTATTATCGTATAATCTGATAATTTTATGTTGATATAACTGTAACTTAGCTTCAAATCTGTCTCTATTACTTTCGAAATCAAGTGTCCATTTATACATCATTTCAATCTGTTCATCTGCTGTACGTTTAAATCGCCCCGCCTCTGTTTGATGATGAACAATAGAGTCCAGTTCATACCAAGGAACATTAATTTTTTTTGATAATTTCTTTGCTAATGTTGTTTTACCACTTGCCACAATTCCAATAATAAGGATCTTATTCATATTTCCTCCTCATTCAACCCAATGATAACTTTACTCATATAGTTTTTATGTTAGTCATTAATGTATGAATTATTTTTCATAAGACTATTGCTTTCCCTATCTTTATTATATCAGGAACTAAGATGTGTTAAATAGGGTAACTTAGAAACGGGGAAGATGACTGAAGGAGGTTTTATTAGATAAACAGTGGTTTCGACAACAAGTTATGAGAATGAGCAAACATGCTTGATTTTCCTGGGAAATAAATCGAATTAACTCTAGGAATTAAAAGTAATATGTCGCAAAATTTTTGAATTAAATTACCATATATTTACAAAAAAATAGAATCCCCCTTTGTATAATTAATAGTACTGTGAGGGGGAGATAATGTTGATTAATACAAAAGAAGAAAAATCAGAAGCTATATTACAAAATTTTAGAATGATTAAGTGGGGATATGTTTTAATTTGTATGATAGGTTTTTTACTTAGCCGTATTTGTGTATTTAATGAGTTTTATACACTGGGTGTATGTTATATAGGGGCAGTCTTTTCAGACAAGGAACTTAGAAAGTGGAACAGCTTGGTAGCTCTCGGAGGGCTTATGACTATAGGGTTATTTGATACCAATGTACTTAAATACATCCTTATGATAATCCTTGTTATTTTAATGAGAGCCTATATGAGTATGATGAAATCAGCATTTAACGTAAGAAATCAAACACTGGTAACCAGCTTGGCAATACTATTCATTAATATCGTATTAGCTGGGATAAATGGTTTTAAACTATTTGATTTATTTATAGGGTTTCTAGAAACAACAGTGGGTATGGGACTTGTTATTATTTTATACTATAGTACGGAAGTTATTCTTACAAATAGAAAAACGTCTCTTACACAAAAGGAAACTATTAGTATGGCTTTTTTAACAGCCTGTATTTTAGGAGGACTTATTGATTTTTATATACAGGTTCCTTGGTTTAAGAGTATTTATTTTAGGGACATCATGACTTTTATAATCATTATAGCGATAACCTACATGGGTGGGATGAATATGGGCATAACAATAAGCCTTATAATCAGCACGATTCTTGTTTTGATTGGCTACATGCCACCGCATTTTGTAGCTATCTATACGTTGGCAACGCTTATTGGAACGGTCTTTTATATATTAGATAGAGTAGGGGTAATTTTTGCAACGGGAGTTGGTTTGTTATTAGGATTTGCGCTATTTAATGACCGCATTATTGACTGGCAGATCGTTGGAGCATATCTTACGGCTGGAGTCATTAGCTTATGGCTGCCTAAGAAATATTTTGGGATAGATGAATGGTTTGGACATGGACAAGCTGAAATAGATGAAAAACACCTGTTGAGAGTGCAAAAGATTATCACGGAGAAGCTTAGCCAGTTTTCTAAAGCTTTTTATAATCTAAGTAATACTTTTGGAAAGATATCTGATAAACAGTTTTTTCTGGATGAAAAAGATATTAATGATGTAATAGAAGATACTGGAGAAAAAATGTGCCAAAATTGTTCCATGAAAGAGTTTTGCTGGAAAGATTATATTGGTCAAACCTATCAGAGTGCTTATAAGATGCTGGATTTAATTGAAAAAAAAGGGCAATTAAAACTTGGGGATATACCAGATACTTTTCGAAAGTCCTGCATTAATGCCGAGAGTTTTGCATGTACGTTAGGATTTAAATTGGATTTGCTTAAACAAAGATTTATGTGGAAAAATAGGTTTGTAGAAAGTAGGGAGCTCGTAAGGCAGCAGTTTGAAGCAGTTGCTGAAAGCGTTAATAAATTATGCAAAGATATTGAGCAAGAGCTTTATTTTAATCAAGAGGATGAAAAGCTCATAAAAGAAGTGCTTGATGCAAGTGGTATAAAAACAAAGGACATCATGGTACTTGAAAATAATGGAAGAAAAGAAGCGATACATATTTATACCCGTTATGATACAAAGGGAACGGATATAAAAGAAAATATCATAAAGGCTATTTACAGTGCATTGGATATTAGAGTAGAAGCAGAAAAAACTGAATTTAATCAAGAAGAAAATTATTTATATTTTAAGTTTAAGATGAGTAAAGTATATGGTGTGTTAGCGGGATCCGCAGCTCATGCTAAGGGAGAAATATCAGGGGATGTCTACAGCTTTATGGAAGTGGAGGACGGCAGGTATTTGCTTGCACTCGCAGATGGTATGGGCAGTGGTAAGCTAGCACTGGAAGAAAGTACGGCGACTATAGAATTATTAGAGAACTTTATGGACTCTGGTTTTCAAAATGATTTAGCAGTTAAAATCATTAACTCTGTACTTGTATTAAAATCTGATATAGAAAACTTTTCAACAATGGATATTACACTGATAGATGAATATACAGGGGTAGCAGAATTCCTTAAAATGGGAGCGGCTACAAGTTTTATATTGAGAAACGGAGAAGTCACAACGATACAGTCCAATACACTTCCTGTAGGCATTTTGAAAGATGTGGATATGGAAATTTATAAAAAGCAACTGAAGGATGGCGATGTGATTATCATGGTAACGGATGGTATGCTTCAGGGAGGAAACGACTTGCTAGGCAAAGAAGATACCTTTAAACACTTTATA
The DNA here is from genome assembly GCA_029239935.1 of Clostridia bacterium. The sequence goes on from JARBTY010000094.1 coordinate 2,942, forward strand.
TTAGAAGCACACTCCAACAACCCTTCCTATATGGCCGAATACCTTGTCAGAAAAAGCAGAGATTTATTAGGTTATGCAGAAAATGATGACATGACGATTATAGTAGCTAGGATATGGCAAAGAAATGGATAGGTATAATAAAAATAGTGCATAATCATCTGAAAAGGGATGTTTATGCACTATTTAATAACTATGTTAAAGAGAGTTACTGTCTGGGAGTAAAGGATGCACATAATGTGTCATCAGAAGATTCGCAGGCATAGGATTGATTAGAAATTTGGATATTGGAAGCGGAACAGACATGATTAGCATTGTACTCACATTTTATGGCGTCACATTGGACAGACATTTCTGGAGTAGGTTCTAGGTCACTGCTGTTAGTAGCAGAACCGTGAGTATAGGTGTTACAGCTGGTTATGGCAGATGTATAGGCATGAGTGCCATTTACACTTATACGCCCAGCAGAACAGTAATCCGCTTTGTGGTAACCGCAGCTTTCAACACTGCATCTTAAATTGGGCATAAATAGACCTCCTTTAATAGTTTATCATTAATAGTTTGTCTTATTTGATGGAATATATTCGTTAAAACAATTAAAAATGAATAAATTTCCATTGATTTGGCAAATTTCTAATTAATAACTTTATAAGGAGGCAAAAATGAAAAGACAAGTGACAATAGATGGAGATAAAAGTGACTGGTATGAAAAAGCAGTATTTATATTAAAAGAAAGAGAAATCAATAACATTCCTGATAATTTATTTCTCCATGCAGAAAATATTATAGAAAATCATCTCAAAAAAACGCCAGGGATGATTCCCTATAAAAAATATGGAAAAAAAACATCTGATGCTAAAAAAATTGATAGATTCTTTAATATTTCATTAGCTGTTTGTGGCATTACATTCATTATTGGGACCGTACTTTATTTTAGCTAAAAATTCTTACCGTTCCAGCCCCAAGTGGATACTTCCTCATATTTTACGTAGATACAATCAGCGGGAATATCAAGTTCACGAGAATAAAGCATGCAAATCTCATGAGTTACAGCATCTAGAGATACCTGAGGGGCAGCACCAAATATTTTAATCTCAATAAAAGCTCCAAAATCAAGTTTTTTACCTTTGAAATAGAGGGAATAATTGTCATTAAATCCTATCATTAAATAACTTTCACTTTTCCCGGGAATAAGTGCGATAATTTTGCCGAGCTCAGTCTTAAGTATATCCTTTTTCTCTTCTGTAAGCGAAACTGTAACTTTTGAATCAATATAAGGCATGGCCATCTTCCTTTCAGTATTAAAATAAATATTGGATAGTGATAATGCTCCATATATATTATAATATAGAGAACGTATTGTTTAAAGGAGAGATTTGTGAAGAACGTTTGCGAGGAGATAAACTATGTCTAGAGCTATAGAAAATAAAATTAAAAATTTTATAAAAGAGTATAATCTTATACAAAGTGGAGATTGTTTAGTAGTGGGGGTATCTGGAGGAGCTGACTCGATGATGCTGCTCCATTTTTTGTATACTCATCAAAAAGAGTATAATATTCAAATAAAAACAGCCCATGTGCATCATGGTATGAGAGAGGAGGCAGAGGGCGATGCATTGTTTGTAAAACAAATATGTGAAGCCTGGGCGTTGCCTTACTATAGGCATGATTGTGATATTAAAAAATTGGCAAAGCAATATAATGTGTCTGAAGAAGAGGCTGGAAGAACAGAAAGATATAATTTCTTTATATCTTTATCAAATAATAGTAGTAAGATAGTAACAGCTCATACGATGAATGATCAAGCAGAAACACTTATCATGAGATTTTTAAGAGGTACAGATGTTCATGGATTAGGAGGCATCCCACCTATAAGAGATACTATTATACGTCCACTGCTATGTCTTAAAAGAACTGAAATAGAAGCATATTGTAAAACATATGGGGTAGCATACAGAGATGATCATACCAATTTTATGCCCATCTATACAAGAAATAAGATAAGACTGGAGTGCATACCTTATATAGAGGAAAATATTAATGAAAATGTTGTGAGTTTATTGGGAGGTCACAGCCAGTTATACAGAGAACATGAGCAGTTTTTAAAAGAACACACAAAAGACTTGTTTGAAAAATGTGTTGTACGGACAGGGAAAAGTCTGGTTATAAGTTTGAAGGTTTTTGAAAAATATCATCCTTATATTCAAAAAAGAATTATTCTGTCAGCCATTCAGATGTTGAATGTAACAATAAAGGACATTACTTTAAAACATCTCGAAAGTGTATTAGAGCTTATGAAACTGCAAAGTGGGAAAAAAGTGACGCTGCCCTACCGCATAGAGGCGCTAAGGCAGTATGATGAGATTATACTTAACTATGAGCAGGCAGAACAAACAGGTTTTCAGTATGATATAACCCTAGGAACTATGGAAATACCAGAGCTTAAAGGTAAACTAAGATTAAAGTTAGTGCCTAAGCAAACAATTAGTCAAAAAAATGAAAAAATGTATACTAAATATATCGATTATGGTAAAATAAAAAATGGATTGCAAATTCGTACAAGGTTACCTCAGGATTATATTGTCACTGCTGCGGGAACTAAAAAACTCAAGAAATTATTAATAGATGACAAAATTCCTAAGGTAATTAGGGATACGTTACCGCTTATAGCTGATGGCAATGAGATTATATGGATAGTAGGAAACCGATTGAGTAATAGCTACTATATCACAGAACATACTGAAGAGGTACTGGAAATACAAATAATGTTAGAATAAATAACAGGAGGTACTATGTTGAAATTAGAAACACTCATATCTGAAGAAGAGCTGCAAAAGCGTGTTAAAGAGCTGGGAGAGCAAATCACAAAAGATTATGAGAATCAAGAAATCATTGTGTTATGTATACTTAAAGGCGGCGTTATGTTCATGACAGACCTTGTTAAGCACATACAAATACCTATGAAAATGGAGTTTATGGTTGTATCAAGTTATGGTGATGAATACAAAAGCAGTGGCGTAGTAAAAATTTTAAAAGACCTAGATGAGCCTATTGAAGGCAAACATATTTTGATAGTAGAGGATATTATTGATTCGGGAAGAACACTTAAGTATATTAAAAACATCTTAAAAGAAAGAGCACCAGAAAGTATTAAGATTTGTACCCTTCTGGATAAAGCTGAGCAAAGAGAAGCAACTGTAGATGTGGAATATGCTGGGTTTACAATAGGTGATGAATTTGTGATAGGATATGGACTTGATTATCGTCAATACTATAGAAATATTCCGTACATTGCAGTAAATAGAGGCTAGACAGTAAAAGAAAGGAGGAAATGAGATTTGAAAAAGAAATTTAAAGGAACCTATTTGTATCTTATTATAGTTGGAGTACTATTCATAGCAGTATTTTTGGGAACAAGCAGAGATGCAGCTCAAAGTATAAATGGTATGGTGTACGGACAATTAGTACAGGATATTAAGGACAAAAAAGTAGAACGTGTATCAATTGAATTATCAGATGGTAACTCAGGTTATGCAAAGGTTGTTAATGGAGAGGGGCAAACAATAACCATTCCAATTGACCAGCAAGCATTTATGGAATTTTATCATAATTTGCCGGATGATGTTAGAAGTGCTGTTATAGTAGAAACAAAATTACCACAGCCAAGTCTGTTTTTACCTATTATGCAGATTATACTGATAGTAGGTATGTTCATATTTATTATGATATTTTTTATTCAGCAGATGCAAGGCGGAGGTGGCGGCGGCGGCCGTATTATGTCTTTTGGTAAAAGTAAAGCCAAGATGACTATTGATGAAAAAGGCAGTATTACATTTAAGGATGTTGCTGGGTTAGATGAAGAAAAGGAAGAAGTAGCTGAGGTGGTTGACTTCCTTAAAAATCAAAACCGTTACATGCAGTTAGGAGCAAAAATTCCTAAAGGTATGCTTCTAGTAGGTCCTCCAGGAACAGGAAAGACTCTTTTGGCAAAAGCAGTAGCGGGTGAAGCGGGCGTGCCTTTCTTCAGTATCTCAGGTTCAGATTTCGTAGAGATGTTTGTAGGTGTTGGAGCATCCCGTGTAAGAGATTTATTTGAGCAAGCTAAGAAAAATTCTCCATGTATTGTATTTATTGATGAGATTGATGCGGTAGGTAGAAAACGTGGTGCAGGCCTTGGTGGAGGTCATGATGAAAGAGAACAGACTCTTAATCAGCTTTTAGTAGAGATGGATGGTTTTGGTGCAAATGAAGGGGTCATTATTTTAGCAGCGACTAACCGTGCTGATGTTCTTGATCCAGCGCTTCTTAGACCAGGCCGTTTTGACAGACAGATTGTAGTAGGCAGACCAGATATTAAAGGACGTAGTGCTATTTTGAAGGTTCATGCAAAAGGTAAACCCCTTCAGGAAGATGTGGACATAGATACAATTGCCAGAACAACATCAGGTTTTACGGGTGCAGATCTTGCTAACCTTATGAATGAAGCTGCACTGTTAGCGGCCAGACATAAAAAACGTGCCATCGACATGGAAGAAGTCCAAAAGGCATTTATAAAAATTACAGTAGGAACAGAAAAGAAAAGTCATGTTATTACAGAAAAAGAGAAGCGTATCACAGCTTTCCATGAGATAGGGCATGCGCTTATTCACGAAGTTTTAGAAAATCTTGATCCAGTCCATAGTATCTCTATTATTCCAACAGGATTTGCAGGGGGTTATACCATGCCTATTCCAAAAGAAGACAGAATGTATATGACAAAGACAAAAATGATAGATGAAATCATCTCACTGCTTGGCGGACGAGCGGCAGAAGAACTTGTACTTGGAGATATAACAACGGGGGCTTCTAATGATATTGAACGGGCAACACATATTGCCAGAGACATGGTTACCAAATACGGTATGAGTGAACTGGGACCTATGAAATTTGGGGATGAACAAGAAGAGGTATTCTTAGGAAGAGACTTTACACATACCCGTAATTACAGTGAAAATGTTGCCACTCAAATTGATACACATATCAGAAGCCTGATTGAGAAGTGTTATGTGAGAGCTAAAGAAGTTTTAGAATTAAATATGGATATTCTTCATAAATCAGCTGAAATTCTTATTAAAAAAGAAAAGTTAACAGGTAAAGAATTTAGAAAGATTATGAAAGGTGAAGAGATTAGTTTAGAAAAACTAGATGATCTCAATCTATTTGACTTTGATGAAGAAACCAATGGCTCTAAACCAGAGATTATAGATGAAGTGTAATTTACAAGAGCAAAAAGCCGAAGCATGTTTTCGGCTTTTTGTTATTAAACAATCCATATAAAGGTGACTACTAAAATAGGAAGAAAAGAGGCAAGGTATGAAAGAAAAGATACTTGAATTTCTAAAGTCACAAAAAGAATATATATCCGGAGAAGAAATCAGCAGCAAACTAGGGATTACAAGAGCGGGTGTGTGGAAGAATATTAATAAACTAAAAGAAGAAGGTTATAACATAGAATCGATGACTAGAAAGGGGTATAGGCTCATAACAACTCCTAATATTATCACTAAATCAGAGGTATCAAGTATCATTCATACCAAGGTGCTGGGAAAAGATATCAGATACTATGATCAAATTAATTCCACTAACGAGATGGCCAAAACTCTTGCCAGAGAAGGAGCAGCAGAAGGAACGGTTGTAATAGCAGACAGACAGCTTTCAGGAAAAGGAAGGCTGGGTAAGCATTGGGACTCTCCTAGTGGAACCGGCATATGGATGAGTATCATTTTAAAACCAGATATCATGCCTGTGCAAGCCAGCCAACTGACATTACTAGCTGGACTTAGCGTGTGTGAAGCTGTTAATAAGGTGACGGGTCTAGAGAGCCGGATTAAGTGGCCGAATGATGTTGTTGTCAATAGGAAGAAAGTATGTGGTATTCTGACAGAGATGAGTGCCGAACTAGATGGGATTAATTATATTATTGTGGGCATAGGCATTAATGTTAACACCAAGGAATTCACAGAGGAACTCTCACATGCCACATCCCTTAGCTTGGAGGGGGGGAAGGACTATATGCGCAGATATATTATCAAGGAAATTTTGGAAGTGTTTGAGGAAGATTACATGGTTTATAAAAAGGAAAGAAATATAAAACATTTTTTGCAAAGATATAAGGATAACTGTATAACTCTGAATGGCGATGTCAAGATTATAACTCATCAGAGGGAATACACAGCTTATGCAAAAGATATAGCAAAAGATGGTTCTCTGATTGTAACAGATGAACAAGGGCAGGAAGAAACTATTTTTAGCGGAGAAGTATCTGTAAGAGGACTTTACGGTTATATATAATAAAGAAAGAGGAAAAATATGGAGAAAACTATACTGATATCTATATCCCCGTATATACAAAAATATTATTTGAATGAAAAGTATGAGGATTTACCAAAAGATATTAAAGAAGAAATTATTGCTAAATTATCAGTTGTTGCCGAAAATACTGATTGTATTATAAGCTTAGGATTTGATGATAAAGGAGAAATATTTATAGAAGAAAGGCATGAAGATCCTATAGGTCATGATGATATTGGAGTGGCACTGGAAATAAAAAGGCTGCAGACAGAAGAGATAGAGCTGCTCAAGTCTTTAAAATTATGGCATATGATTTACCGGACACAAAATGGAAAAATTGTAAGGGAAATTCTCATTTTGCAAGCTAAAAAAAGTTCTCCTGAGCAAATACTGCAAAGTATCGAAGAGAAATATGGCACAGAAGGCAGAATTTTTGCCGAAGGGCTTTTGGAATTATGAGAAATTAATTTTCCTTGAAAAAAGAAGCTGTTTCCTTTATAATAAAAGCGCAAAAAAAAATTGTCTTGTATCTTCTTAAATGGGAGAATGAGAACGAGGAGAGTGTAAAAATGGAAAGTAAGAAAGTTAATGTAAAAGAATTAGTTATTTTGGGAATGCTCAGCGGTATCATCGTTTTGCTGGCCTATACCCCTATAGGACTTATACCTTTAGGCGTTATATCGGCTAGTACGATACATATACCTGTAGTGGTGGGAGCTATTTTGCTAGGTCCTAAAAAAGGTGCCGTATTAGGAGCTGTCATGGGAAGTGTAAGCTTTATAAGAGCACTTACAGCACCGGGATGGCTGGATCAGCTTTTTAGAAATCCATTGGTATCTATTTTGCCGAGGATTTTTATAGGGATAGCAGCATACTATATGTATGTATGTATAAAAAAGCTATTTAAAAAAGACATAGTAGCTTATGCCGCAGGAAGTATAGCGGGCTCACTTACAAACACAGTACTCACATTAGGAGCACTTGTTATTGCCACAGGTTTTTCTTTTCCTGACAAATTACAAGAGGCTATTGCCCTTGTAACAACTATTGTAACGACCAGCGGAATCATAGAAGCTGTTGTAACAGGTATTATAGCATCACCTATTATATATGCTTTAAAAAAGTTAAGATATTAAGAGTTGGCAGACACTTCTACAGTGTCTGCTTTTTGAGATACACAAGGACTTATAGGTACTTGAAGATAAATGAAGAAAGAAGGAACTAGAGATGATATTGGTGATAGATGTAGGGAATACAAATATAGTCCTTGGGGCTATGGAGGAAGGAGAACTTGTAGGGAGCTATAGATTAACAACGCAAACCCCAAGAACGTCAGATGAATATGGCGTTACTATGGTTGAATTACTCAGACAAAAAAAGATAACACCAAAACATATTGAAGCGGTTATCATATCCTCAGTTGTTCCGGATATCATGTACTCGCTTGCCAATAGCATTAGAAAGTATTTTGATAAAAAGCCGATTATAGTAGGACCGGGACTTAAAACTGGGATTTCTATACGCACGGACAATCCAAGAGAAGTAGGAGCAGATAGA
>JARBTY010000095.1 GCA_029239935.1 Clostridia bacterium
TGGCTAAAATGAACGTTTCGCTTAAATACCAAGCAATAGGCCAAGGACAAATGGATGTAACCGATGTATTTACGACAGATGGGCAGATTATAGAGTTCAATCTCAAGATTTTAGAAGATGATCTGGCGTTCTTCCCACCTTATTATGCGGCACCTATTGTAAAAAATGAAACCCTTAAAAAGCATCCAGAGCTTGAAGGGGTGCTTAACAAGCTAGCAGGAAAAATCAGTGATGAAGACATGACGAATCTTAACTATCAAGTAGATGTTGAGAAGAAATCTATTGAAGAAGTAGCCAAAGGATTTTTAGAATCAAAAGGTCTACTAAATTAGTAAAAAAAGATATTAGATGACATAGTTATAAAGGTTTAAGGCTTTTATACGAATAGGAATTAATTTTGTTGGATAGTCAAAAGCACTTGTGTAGAGCACAAGTGCTTTTTGACATGCTATAGACTATTTTAACCAAGGGTATATGTAATAAATGATATAAATAGGATTAATTAAGTAAGGATTGTGGATCATCCCCATATTGGTTAGGACCATGGGTTCCTCTCGTACATAATAAGATAAGTAACCAAATCATTCCAGCTAGAGGGACAAAGGAGATAAAGAACCAAAGTCCGGACTTCCCAATATCATGTAAACGTCTTACTAAAACAGCTAAATGAGGTAAAATAATGCCTAATGAATAGAGCAGATAAATAATATAAAGACAAGAAAAAACAGCCGTATAATTTGAAAATGCAAAAAGAGCTGCTAAAACACCAAAAACTATAACAAGTAGGAAGTTGAATAATGAAAACATCCAATATTCTTTTCTAGTTGCACGTCCGTTAAATACAGCATATTTCTTTAAAACAGATAAATAAGAATGCATATAAATCTCCTTTATAATGTAAGTGTTTTGTTTTACAACATCCCCAAATGTGAATAATAATCTACTATTATATATCGATAAATATAAAATTTAAGAATATAGTAAATGTGACTAGAAATTATGAGTATATAAATAATTATATGATAGGTTCAGGAGAGGATGTATTCCTTAGGTTTACTATTTCTAAATAGCTTGCTTTAAATAGAGCATACTATATAATAAGTTTAAATATAATTTTCTAGGCTGTTTAAGCATATCTAAAAGGGGATGAAGGAGGGGGAATATGCGGTTAGCATTCAAAATAGCGATGAGATTTTTAAGTTCAAGTAAAGCGCAGACAATATTAATCGTATTAGGGATTGCCATAGGTGTTTCTGTTCAGGTATTTATTGGATCGTTGATACAAGGCCTTCAAAAAAGCTTGATAGATACCACCATAGGCAGGTCATCACATATAACAATTAGTTCAGAAAATGATGACAGGAAGATAAAGGATTGGCAAAGGATTCTTGAGTTCGTCAGAAACCAAGAGCTGGATTTGAAAGCCGTATCAGCAGTAGCGGACTTCCCTGCTTTTATTGAATCGAATGATAAAACATTCCCTATTTTACTAAGAGGTCTTGTATATGAGGATGCAGATAAAATTTATCAATTGGATGAAAGCCTCATACAAGGAGAAAAACCTCATAAAGTTAGGCAAGTCCTTATGGGTATAGATCTAAAAAAAGAACTGGAAACAGAGCTAGGTGATCGTATCACCATTATAACTCCCCAAGGTTCAAAGACTAAAGTGACGATTACAGGATTTTATGATTTTAAAGTGGCCAGTATCAATGAATCCTGGCTGATTACAGATCTTAAAACAGCTCAAGAGATCAATGGATTCGGGCGTTCAGTGACCGCTATTGAAATGCAGATTAATGAAGTTTTTGAAGCAGACACCCTAGGATTATCCCTACAAAATGCCTTGAATAATACAGATTTAAAGGTAGATAACTGGAAAGTTCAAAACGAACAACTCCTAAGTGGATTAAAAGGCCAAAGTATGTCCAGTTATCTGATTCAAGTTTTTGTTATGATTTCAGTGGTCTTGGGCATAGCAAGCGTATTAGCTATAACAGTCCTTCAAAAATCAAGGCAATTAGGTATCCTTAAGGCCATGGGGATTAGAGATAGTACTGCAAGTATGATTTTTTTGTTTGAAGGTTTTATGTTAGGAATCATGGGAGCTATTTTAGGTGTATCCTTTGGATTAGGTCTTTCTTATGTGTTTACAAAGTTTGCGGTGAATCCAGACGGCACACCTATTATTGCTTTATATATAGACTATACATTTATTGTACTGTCAGCAGTCATCGCACTGCTTTCAGCCACTGCAGCGGCCCTAGTACCTGCTAGAAGATCAGCCAGACTTAGTCCTATAGAGGTGATAAAAAATGGATAACATAATCGAACTTAAAAAAATTAATAAAATATATGGTAAGACCATTACCACACAGGTTTTATATGATGTTGATTTGGCATTTGAAGCTAAATCTTTTAATGCAATTATAGGTGCTTCGGGCAGTGGAAAAAGTACTATTTTAAATATAATAGGTACTCTTGATCGGCCAACTAGCGGTGAAGTTTATATCAATGGTAATAGGACAGATAAGATGAATAAGAACCAATTGGCAGATCTTAGGAATCAAACAATTGGGTTTATCTTTCAATTTCATTATCTTCTTCCTGAGTTTACAGTGCTGGAGAATGTGCTGATGCCATATCTTATTCAAAAGCAGAAAACCTCAAAAGAAGTGGTTGAAAGAGCCGAGGAGCTGTTAGATCTAGTCGGTCTATCCAGTGTCAAAAAGAACTTAGCCAATAATATGTCTGGTGGACAGCAGCAAAGGACAGCTATAGCAAGAGCGTTAATCAATCATCCTAAAATTATTTTGGCAGATGAACCAACAGGCAATCTTGATTCACAGTCATCAGAAAACATTTATGACATATTAAGGGACATCAATAAACGTATGGAAACAACCTTTGTTATCATCACCCACGATCAAAGGATTGCAGAAAAAACAGATCGTATTGTGGAGATAAGAGATGGTAGGATTAACACAAACTTATAAAAAGGGGGGAGAGCGTAATGAAAATTGCAGGAATAGTTAAGCTGATGAGTGTTTGTTGTATCATAAGTCTGATAACAGCGTGTGGCAAGACCGAACCAGTCTCTATCGAAGCCTATTCACAAAGTATAGAGAGTGATGAACAAGGAATTGATGTATATGGAGAAGTTAGGACAGATAGAAATCAAGCAATGATCATTGATTTCCCAGCAACAGTGCTGGAGGTTTATATGAGAGATGGGGAAAATGTTAAAAAGGGAGATAAGCTTATTACCTTAGACTTTGAAGCCTATAAGCGGGAAATTAAGACCAAAGAAAATGAAATAGGCATGGATGAAATCAAGCTCAAAGAATTACAAGCTAACAATAATCCACAAATACTAGAGGCTAATCGTATAAAAGAGGAATTGAGAATCAAACAAAATTATGTAACTGCTGGAGAAGATCCAGAATTACAACCTTTACAAAACAGTTTGGATATCATAGGACAGAACATTTTACTTGCTAAAAAGGAGTATGAGACCAATAAAGAACTTTTTGAGATGGAGTATATATCAGAAGCAGAATTTAAAAAGAGTGAGCAAGTCCTAAAGAGCAGGGAAAAGGAAAAAGAAGATGCCTTAACAGCTATACAGAAAAAAAAGACTGATAGGGAAATCGAAATAAATGCTTTAAATACACAGCTTAAAAGCATAGAAATGCAATTTAATAATGCCAATCAGGAGATAACCTCTAGTATAGATACCCTTAAATTAAAGATTGATAATGCTAAACTCATGCTAGAATCAATGAAAAGCAAACTCAACAAAGATTATATAAAAGGTAACGATATTATAGCACCAGAAGATAATTTGATTATATATGATATCAACTGTATGAAGGGGACTTACATAAATAGTGAATCAAAGGAAGTTTTGAAAGCAATGTACGTAGATACCATCTATATTATGGCTGATATTCCAGAGGAGTCTATCGCTTCCGTCAGTATAGGAAATACAGCCGATATCACACTGGTAGATGAAAAAGAAGAAATAAAGGGGAAAGTTTCAAAAATATCCAGCCGTGCAATAGAAAAAGATGGTGATACCATCATAGAAGCTGTTATAGAAGTTGAAGAGGGAAAAGAATTTTTAAGGCCAGGGTTAACAGTAGATATAAAAATAAATTTTTAGATAGTTAACTACTGAATTTTTTATACAGGAAAGAGTTCATAGGTAGTAGGAATGCTCTTAGTGTTCATAAATAGAAGAAATAAAACCCATGTAGCAAATCTTTTATATACGATGATGCAACATGGGTTTTATTTGAATGTGCATTTAAATTATGAAATGTATTCATTTTTACTCATCATATAAAAAGAATACACCGATAACCTAAATATATGGTACAATTTCCATAAAATAGATAGGCTGTTATGTATAATAATATCTAAAATAAGTGAGCATATATAAACGATATTTGTGGCTATTTAAAGGGGGATATAATGTATCGATTAATTATTGTGGATGATGAAGAAAAAATCTTAGAAGGTATTTCAGAATTATTTCCATGGCATAATATTGGGTTTGAAGTGTCAGCGCGATTTACGAGTGCCCTGAATGCCCTTACCTATGTAGAGAATCATCCTGTTGAAGTAGTGATGACAGATATTTCAATGCCACTAATGAATGGTATTGATTTTATAAAGGAGCTCATAAGGTTTCCTAAAATAAAAATTGTATTATTCAGTAGTTATAAAGATTATGAATACATGCGGGCAGCTATCCAGTATGGAATTAGCGATTATTTATTAAAACCTATTCGGTATGATGAGTTAGTACTTTGTTTTGAAAAAATAAGAATGCAGTTAGATGAAGTGAATGAAATAGTTAATGAGGAGCCAAAAACTTATTATAAAGAGATTATTAGTCGAGTGGATCACTACCTTTTTAATAATTATCAAAAAGCATCTTTAGAAGGAGCGGCAGAGGTGGTTGGCTTAAGTCCTAATTATCTATCCAAAATTTACAAAGAAAAGTCGGGCTCAGGATTTTTAGAAAAATTAAATAAAATAAGAATGGAAAAAGCCTGTGAGCTCCTCATGGATCCTAGTTATAAAAATTATGAAATTGCTTTTTATGTTGGGTACGACAATCCGAAAAACTTCTCAAGAGCCTTTAAGATGTACTTTAATATGAGTCCTATGGACTATAGGAACGGCGGAGGGAAGGAGAAAAAATAAGACTATGCTTCATAAATTTTTCATTAAACGATTTCGGACCTATGCAATCATTATGATTATACCATTGTTGGTCCTTTTTCTGATTATGGGATATCTTATTCTAGATACACAGCAAAAGGAACTTGAAAAACAAGGCATTAATACACTTGAAAGCATCAATGATAACATTGTTTATGTAGCTTACAGTACCATACATCAGCAAGATGTTATGATGAGAACAGCTCAGTATAAACTATCCATTCAAAAGCTGCTTAGTCATAGTAAAATGGAGTATCAGGATGTTATTTTTATGAATGCAGCAAGAAGCTTCCTGAGAAGTTTTGAAACCTCCTATCCTTATATCAATTCCATTTATTTATATCTGGATGGCAGGGATAATTACTTAACTTCTTCATCAGAGCAGTTAGTCTCCTTACAGACCTTTTATGATAAGAAATGGTTTGAAAAGTACAGTGAAATGCTAGAAGAAGAAAAACAATTTGTTGAAACCAGATGGCTTAAAAGATATACATATGATGAGGCTAAAAAAGTTATTACAATCTATCAAAAAATGACTTTAGTTGATGGGGTCATTGTTGTAAATATCAATTCAGATGATTTTGGAGAGATGATTAAGAGCATGTTATATCATTCAGGTCAAAGTTTTTTTTATCTGAATGCTAAAGGAGATATGCTTTTTTTCAGTGATGAGGGAACATCACGGGATGTAAAACAAGGAGACGCTTTATTTGAAAACCTTATTAAAGACTATCAAACGGAGGGAAAATTTAAAAATAATCAAAGATGGGTGAAGGTAAATGGTAAATATTATTTGCTTTGTATTAAACCAGCAGACTATTTTGACACCTATTTTGTATCTTTGATAACCTTTGATACCTTTAAAGAAAAAATGTTTAATTACCTGCAAATTGCAGTCGCTATTTTAGTGGTTAACCTTTTATTGATTACGCTATTGGCATGGATTATTACAAAAAGTGCCTTTAAGCATATCACCAGTTTGGTTGATTTATTTGGTGCTGCTGAGAGAGGAGAGGCTGTAGAAAAACCTCAAACCATTGTAAAGGATGAGTATAACCTGATTATGAATAATATATTATTTCTCTTTATTAAAAATAATCAGATGCAGGCACATCTATTAGAAGAACGGCACCAAAGCGAAATTTCGGAGATCAAGGCACTGCAGCTGCAAATTAATCCACATTTTATATTTAATACGCTTCAAACCATGGATTTGGAGGTGCTGAAGCAGCTAGGCGGATTGTCTACGCTGCACACGATGATACAGGAACTTTCTAGGATTATCAAATATGCCTTAACGGATCCTACAGAGCTTGTCTCTTTACAAGAGGAGCTTAATTATCTGAAAGCCTATATGCATATACAAGAAATTAGATTTAAAAACAATATTGTAACTTATTTTGAGATAGAGGAGCAGGTTTTAGATCACTGGGTGTTTCGCCTCATGCTGCAGCCTATTGTTGAGAACAGTGTTAACCATGGGTTGACGTCTTTTAAGGAACGCTTTTATATCAAGATAAAAATATTCAAAAGAGACCATAAGATGTATGTGTCAGTTATAGATAGTGGGTGCGGTATGAGTAAGGAAGAAATAGAACGATTGTATGTTAGAATCAATGATGTCAAATCTAAAAATATAGGACTTACTAATCTTAATCGGCGATTAGTTCTTCATTATGGAGAGGAGAGTAAAATTCATATAAGGAGTAAAAGGGGAATGGGAACAGAAATCAGCTTTAAGATGCCTATACAGGCTTTACACAAATAGAACATAAGAAGGTAAAGATGAGAAGTGAATAAAAAACAGTAAAAGAGATACTATTGGCTTAGGAGTCCTTAAAAGATGAAGACATAGCGTAAGCTAGATATCTTTTGGGTAGTAAGAGATGATGATAAAATAATAGTACAAAAAAATATATAGGGGGGCGTTTCGTATGAAAAAGATGATAACAATGCTGCTAGTAATCGTAATGATGATATCATTAGCAGGCTGTGGTAATGCTGGAACTGCTAAAACTAATCAGGAGGCAAGTGCAGAAAAAACTGTTCCAGAGACGACTACAAGCAAAACAGAGGAGAATGAGCCTGTTACACTCAGGTTTTCTTGGTGGGGCGGCGATGCAAGACATGAAGCGACTTTAGCGGTCGTTGATCTATTTCAAAAGCAATATCCTTGGATTACTATTGAGGCTGAATACAGTGCACAGGATGGCTACAATGATAAGCTGATGACCCAACTAGCCTCTGGAACAGCACCAGATATTATGCAAATTGAAACAGGAGCAGGACCTGAATATTTTGAGCAAGGGCAGCTTTATAACTTATCTGAATTAGATATTGATTTTTCAAATTTTGATGAAGGGTTCTTGATTAATAATGGACACTTTGGCTCAGACAGCCAATATGCTATACCTATGGGAAAAGCCGGAAGTGCTATTATCGTTAACCAAGATTTAGCAGAAAAAATAGGAATTGACTTTACGACAGAGTATGATTGGAATCAGCTCCTTGAGTGGGGCAAAAAAGTTCAAGCCTATGACCCTTCTTTATATCTTATTTCTGGGAACCTTGATTTTATGATGGCTTTTGTCATGCGTACATGGGGAAGGCAGATGAACGGTCAGCCCATTATCGGACCTGATTCAAAACTAGTTATGACAGAAGAACAGTTTGAAAAAGTCTTAACTTTTGTAAAAGACCTGTATGAAACTAAAACAGCAGTACCGTTATCTTATATGGCTTCCTATGGAACAAGTAATCAAGATGATCCCAACTGGATTGCTGGTAAATATGTGTGTAATGTTGGCTACACCTCATCTGTAGAGGTTATGGCAGCAGCAAATCCTAATGCTAAGTACATAGCAGGGAATATGCCTATTTTAACAGATGCTTTAAGTGACGGATGGGTTAATGACTGTCCTCAATATGTGGGTATTTATGCAAAAAGTAAACATCCTAAAGAAGCAGCCATGTTTTTAGACTTCTTTTTCAATAACGATGAAGCCATTAAAACTTTAGGAACCGTCAGGTCTGTACCACCTACAGCTAAAGCACAGGAAATCACAGAAGCTGCAGGGTCTTTAAATCCACTCACTAAAATGGCTGTTGATGTAAGTCAGAAGTATAATGGGGTGTCAGATAGTGGTAAAACAACAAGCGCTGAAGTTACAGCTATTCTTAAAGATGCTTATGAAACAGTAGCTTATGGAGTAAAAACACCAGCAGAAGCAGCTAAAGAAGCGGTATCTCTAATCAATGACTATTTGGCAGTTCAATAAAATAAATCATTATAAATAAGGAGAATGAGATATCCCTTAAAAGATATCTCATTTTTTTTAGAAAGAGGGGACAATAATGAAAAAATCAGCCATACGAAAAAGGGGTTATCAAGCCTATTTTTACTTATTGCCTTGGTTAATAGGACTTGTGGTGTTGCAGATTTATCCGTTTTTGGCATCATTATATTATTCATTTACCGATTATAATGCTTTCGGCAAAATCAATTTTATAGGAGTTAATAACTATATTAATCTATTTACAAAAGACAAAGAGTTTTATAAAGCTTTAAGCATCACTATACGGTACACATTACTTACTGTTCCAGGGAAAATACTGATGTCATTGATTATAGCCGTCATGCTGAATAAGGCTAGAAGGGGGATTGGTATTATAAGAACGGTATATTACCTGCCTTCACTTTTTGGGGGAAGCATTGCGGTCGCTATTCTATGGAAGTTGCTCTTTATGGACAATGGTTTTATGAATGCAGCAGTGACGGCTTTTGGTGGCAATCCTGTCTCTTGGCTTGGAGACCCTAAGGTTGTACTGTATACTTTAAGTTCACTTGAAGTATGGCAGTTTGGATCTTCTATGGTGATGTTCCTTGCAGCGTTAAAACAGGTGCCTATATCTTTATATGAAGCTGCAGAGATAGATGGGGCGAATAAAATGCGTATTTTCTTTAAGATCACCTTTCCGCAGATAACACCTATTCTCTTTTTTTCAGTTATTATGCAGTCTATTAATGCACTTCAAAACTTTACATCTGCCTTTGTTATTACTCAAGGGGGACCGGTCAAATCAACTTATATGTTGGGACTAAAACTTTATTATGATGGTTTTTCATACTATAAAATGGGATATGCTTCAGCAACTTCATGGATTATCTTCATGCTGATACTTGTGATGACTGTTTTTCTTTTTACCACATCCAAGTTCTGGGTGTTTTATGGAGATGAAGGCTAATTGAAATATAAAATGACGACACAAAGAAAGGAGTGAGAGAATGAATAGAAAAATGAAGAAAAGTATTTGGGAGAGTGTTGTTTATATCTTTTTAATCATCGCGGGCATTGCTATGATTTATCCTCTCATTTGGATGTTTCTAGCAAGCTTTAAATCAAACGAGGAAATATTTGGGAGTCTCAAATTTTTGCCTTCGCAGTTCAGCTGGCAAGCTTATAGAGATGGCTGGAAAAGTGCAGGGGGCATTACATATGATAAATTTTTCTTAAATACTTTTATACTGGTTATTCCAACGACAGTTTTTACGTTAATATCTAGTTCATTAGTGGCCTATGGTTTTGCACGTTTTGAATTTAAGGGAAAAAAGCTGCTTTTTATGCTGCTTATTGCAACACTTATGCTCCCCAACGCAGTTATTATCATTCCTAGGTACACGATTTACAGATCAATAGGTGCTTTGGATACGTATTGGACCTTTTATCTGCCTGCACTTTTGGGGTGTTATCCCTTTTTTACGTATATGCTCATTCAGTTTTTAAGAGGACTTCCGAAGGAACTGGACGAATCGGCTTATATTGATGGATGCGGGAGTTTAAAAACATTTGTGCATATTCTGCTGCCTCTTTTAAAGCCTTCTTTATTTTCGGCAGGGTTGTTCCAGTTTTTATGGACCTATAATGACTATTTTAATTCCTTAATTTATATTAATACGGTTAGTAAATATACAGTATCTTTGGCACTGCGGCTTTCACTGGATGCAGAAACTGTTGTACAATGGAATAAAGTCATGGCGATGGCATGCGTGGCGGTACTTCCAGTGGTTGTCTTATTTTTCTTATGCCAAAGATATTTTGTAGAGGGTATTTCAACATCCGGATTAAAAGGATAAAAACAATTTAGTGAGTAAGGGGGTTACTTTATGGCTTATGCAGCAAATCCAATTCTTTCAGGGTTTAATCCCGATCCGTCCATACTGAGAGTAGGAAATGACTATTATATTGCCACATCTACTTTTGAGTGGTTTCCTGGTGTGCAGATTCATCATTCAAGAGATCTCATCAACTGGGAGTTAATAACTCATCCGTTAGATAGAGTATCTCAGCTTAATATGTTAGGAAACCAGAGTTCCTGCGGTGTGTGGGCACCATGCCTTTCCTATGATCAAGGGACCTATTAT
>JARBTY010000009.1 GCA_029239935.1 Clostridia bacterium
ACAGGGATTCGAACCCCGGACCCACGCCTTAGAAGGGCGTTGCTCTATCCAGCTGAGCTATGGATACATAGAGCGGGTGATGGGAATCGAACCCACGTGTTCAGCTTGGAAGGCTGACGTTCTACCATTGAACTACACCCGCTTAAAGTATGATACTTTAAATATTGCACTGTCTGTTTAAGACTTTTTGTCTCAACCGACAAAATGTATTATACATAACTTCTTTGCATACGTCAACACTTTTTGCTATTTTTTTTTATTTTTTTATTTACTCCTATAAATGTTGCATACTGGATGTGTACAAACCCTATCCTCACCAATAATCTGCATGACTGCTACGTCCTTAATAGAACTTGCATCAATCTCTAAAATCCCGTAAGATGGATACTCCGAATCTCTCGGACTGCTGATACTTCCAGGGTTTAAAAGTATTATCCCCCTTTTCTTTTCCAGATATGCAGCATGGGTATGCCCACATATTGCTAAATCTGCTCCTTCTGCCATGGCATGTATGAGAAGTTCATCGTAATCCCCCCACCTTACGCCATGTTTATGCCCGTGGGTAATGAATATAGAAACACCTTCTATCTCAATTATTTTATTATATTCTGAAGCTTGAGCAATGCCATCACAGTTTCCAAAAACAGCATGAATCTCTATCTCTGGATAGATTCTTTTCAAGCTTTCCATATCATCCCAATGGTCGCCACAATGGATAATCGTTTTGACTCCCAATGGTTTGATTCTCTTTAATATTTTCATAACATTGATTATATTTCCATGGGTATCACTAATCACTAATACTTTCATCGCTATTCCTCTAACAGCACCTTTAGCTTTTCTTTCATTTGCTTGAGTGCTTTTCCTCTATGACTGATTTTATTTTTTAAATCCATTGGCATATCTGCCGTAGATGTTTCAAACTCTTCAACAAAAAAAATAGGATCATATCCGAAACCATTGTTACCTCTGGCTTCATACCCAATATAACCTTCTATTGTCCCAATTGCGGTAATAGTAGGCCTATGTGGTACTGCTACTGCAATTGCACACACAAATCTGGCCCCTCTTTGGTCTTTAGATACATCCTTTAAACGGTCTAATATGATTTGATTCTTAACTGTATAAGGTGTATCCTTGCCTAAATACCGAGCTGAGTACACCCCCGGTTCTTTATTTAAATAATCTATCTCAAGTCCTGAGTCATCTGCAATAATAATAGCATCGGTATACGACTTTAACGCCTCAGCTTTTATGCATGCATTCTCTAAAAATGTCGCGCCATTCTCTTCGATATCGAGATCAATGCCTACTTCCAGCATTGTTTTTACTTCTACATTTAAATCTGCCAGCATATTTTTTATTTCGATAACTTTTCCTTCATTTTGCGTTGCAACAATGATAGTCTTCATATACACTCCTCCTGAGTCACTCCGCCATTTTTATATTATTTTATAGTATTAACTTTCATCTGCTTAAAATTTACAACCCCATTACTTAAAGTGAAAGAGGAGGATATGACCCTCCTTTTTTACTTGAGTTTTTTGGGATTATTATCCTATATCCTGAAGTACCTTTTCATCCGTGTCGGATAAGAGCAAGTCCACATCAAAAATAACAATAATCCTGCCATCTCTTTTAATAATACCCTCGATATATTTACTTTCATATTTTTCAAGCATCTTAGGGGGATATTCTATTTCTGACTCTTCAATAGTAAGTATTTCACAAACACTATCCACCATAAAACCAACTTTAGAGTCTTCCATGTTCATTAGAATAATTTTGGTGTCTTCTAATGACTCTTTTTTAGGCATATGAAATCTGCATCTCAAGTTATATATTGGATAAATATTGCCCCTTAAATTAATGATGCCTTCAATGTACTCTGGAACTTCCGGCACTGGTCTAACCGGCTCGTAATTTCCTATCTCTAGAATTCTCATGATGTCAATGCTGTATTCTTGATCTAACAATTTAAATACTACTATTTGCCTTGCTGCCATCAAACAATCCCCCTTATTTTTTAATCCCTTTGATGTATCCAAGCTAAATATGCATTCATAAATTTATCCACATCCCCATCCATAACTGCACCTGTATTGCCAGTTTCCTGTAATGTTCTATGATCTTTTACCATATTGTAGGGATGAAATACATATGATCTGATTTGACTGCCCCAAGCGATGTCCTTTTTTTCCCCTCTGATGTCATCCAATGTGTCCATACGTTCTTGCTTTTGCTTTTCCAAAAGTTTTACTTTTAGCATTTCCATAGCCTTTTCCCTATTTTGAATCTGCGAACGTTCATTTTGACATTGAACCACTATACCAGTCGGCGTATGGGTGATACGTACAGCTGAATCGGTAGTATTAATATGCTGTCCGCCTGCTCCTGTTGCTCTGTAGGTGTCAATTCTCAAATCTTCTGTCTTTACTTCTATCTGTATGTCATCTGTAATACGAGGCATAATATCACAGGACGCAAATGATGTATGTCTTCTGCCCGAGGAATCAAAAGGAGAAATACGTACTAACCTGTGGATGCCTTTCTCTGACTTAAGATAACCATAGGCATTTTGTCCGCTTATTTGAAGCGTAACTGATTTGACACCAGCCTCTTCTCCATCCAGATAATCCAGCACATCTACTTTGTAGCCTCTTCTCTCTGCCCACCTGGTATACATCCTCAGCAGCATACTTACCCAATCACAGGCTTCTGTCCCGCCTGCCCCTGGATGAAGCTCTAAAATAGCATCATTTTTATCATATTCTTCGTCTAATAAGGTTGCAATAAGCATCTGTTCATAGTTCTTTTGGAATTCATCTGCATTTTGCTTGGCTTCTATTGCTAACTCTTTGTCATCCTCTTCATCAGCCATCTCAATGAGCACCAAAGTATCTTCATAGCTCATACACAACTTATCGTATTTATCGACTAATTCTTTATATCCCTTTAATCTTTGAAGAATATTTTGTGCTTTTTCTATATCATTCCAAAACCCATTATCCATAGTGGTTTCTTCTAATTCACTAATGAGCTCTTTTACTCTTTCTACGTCAAAGAGAGTTCCCCATCTCATTTAATTTAGTTCTATAGGGTTCAAGAACTATCTGTAGCTGCTCTAACTCTAACATATTATCACTCCTTTATAATGATTCAAATCTTTTAGTTGATGCGGTTGCCTATACAAAAAAATCACTCGTGGAGCCCATTGAGTGATTCTTGCAATTGCGGAGACAGGATTTGAACCTATGACCTTCGGGTTATGAGCCCGACGAGCTACCTAGCTGCTCCACTCCGCGTTATTAAAATGTACCCTTAGTATATCACCAGCATGCTGTTTGTCAAGGTTACTGCTTTTCTCTAAATACAATGTCTTCCTTTTTGACCATTCCTAATTCTTCTCTTGCGATTTTTTCAATATACTCAGGTGTATTGATTTGAGTCACTTCTTGTTCTAATTTTTCTAGTTCCTTTTGCCCTGACTTAAGACTTTGCTGATCTAGATAAATTTGATTATCCACTCGTTTGATAAGTGTATTTAATTGATAACTTCTTACTCCCAATACTGAAATAGTGATAAGTGTCAAAATAAATACTGTACGCACAATAGTTTGCTTTATTTTTTTCATTAGTATCCCTACTTTTAAATAAATTAATAATATATCAGGATAAAATATTATCTATTCCCATCTTATCTAATTTACTATAATTTGTAAATCATTTTTTTCTTTTTTTAATATGTATTTCTGTTCGTATTTCTGCTTTTTTATGATACCATTGCCTTTTTAATCTTCGCAACTTTACTTTTTTATAATCCGATACATACTCTAACTTCATACCAACATAACCAAGAGGTATTTTAAGGAAATTTATAAATCCTTTTATAGGTATGGCTAAAATTTTTATTACATACTTTATAAAAATTTTTATGTACTTAATAACAAGGGTTGCAACTTTCATAAATATAATGCTAAAGCTGGCAAAGTAAAGTATTGCTCCTAATAAAATGCCTATAAAAACAAACGGTCTAATAGCCGCATAGTTGTTAATATATAACATATAGAAACCAATAAGTGCACATATCACCCAGTATAAAATATCTTCTATCTGAACTAAAAAATCAGGATGCCTTATAAGTTTTCTTAAAATCCTTATCATATCAAAAAATATACCTATTATAATCCCTATTTCAATGCAGGTAATAAACAATAGCGCCTGATCATTTACAATTTGATTCATCGCACAATCCCCATCTCACTTAAATAGTTTTGACATAATGGAACCCTTTTTCTTAACAACACCTTGGCTGTCATGGTAGATAAGCTCTGTTATGGTGCCCTCTACCACCATGTCTCCGTCATCTATATTCATTTTTACAATATGAAGTCCATCTCCTTTAATCTCAATGTAGCCCTCACTGGTCTCAAGTTCTATGATACCTTCATCAAAAGAGAATACATCTATAACACCTGTTAAAGATAACTTCTCTCGATCTACAATATTTACAATGTGCTTCCTCGTCATCTTCTCTTCCATTTTCATCACCCTTTTCATATAAATAGCTTTATATTAACTATTTATATGAAAAGAAAAGATAATTATTACAGAATCCGGTACAAGTTATTTGTTTCTTCTTTTTTAACATGCTCTTTAATCTCTAGTACCTCATATTTTGAAGTTTGTGTACCAAATCTTATCTCTATGATATCTCCTACCTTTACGATTGTACTGGATTTGGCTGCCTTTCCATTAACTGAAACCCTTTGGTGATCACAAGCCTCTTGAGCAATAGTACGCCTTTTTATAATACGTGCCAGCTTTAAATACTTATCTATACGCATCGTTTCCTCCTCATGACATTAAAATAGTTAAAAAAAATCTACACAAATTGTGTAGATCTGAAGTGCTTTTATCTATTCGCCTTTAACAACATCTTTCAAAGCTTTGCCTGGTTTGAACTTTGGAGCTTTTCCTCCTGGAATAGGCATTTCTTCATTTGTTTTTGGATTTCTTCCTACACGTGGTTTACGCTCAGTTACTTCAAACGTTCCAAATCCAACTAATTGAATTTTTCCCCCAGCTTTAAGTTCTTCCATTACAGATTCTTCAAATGCTTTAAGAGCTTTTTCAGCATCTTTTTTACTCATTTCTGCTTTTGCAGCGATAGCTGCTACCAATTCAGATTTGTTCATTATCTTTCCTCCTCTATTCATGTTTTTAACATGGATATATGTATTGAAAATTAGCGTTGTTTATTCCATGGTTTTACACTCTTCCCACAACTTATTCATCTCTTGTAATGATAAATCAAGGACCTGTTTTCCTTGTGCAAACGCTGAATTTTCAATATATCTAAATCTATTTATAAACTTTTCAAGTGACTTTGTCAAGGCAAATTCCGGATTTAAATTAAAAAAAGTGGATAAATTAACTACGCTAAATAACAAATCTCCTAATTCCTCTTCTATTTGGATTATATTTCCATTTTTTATTGAGTTTTTTAATTCTTCACTCTCTTCTGTTATCTTATCAAATAGTGGTTCATATTCATCCCAAAACAAGCCTGCTTTTGCTGCTTTTTTTTGGACTTTGTGTGTTCGTATAAGGGCTGGCAAAGCCTTAGCTATTCGTTCAATAGACTCCGAAACAGACGCCTCTTTTTTCTCTTTTTTCTTGAGCTCCTCCCAAGTGTTGATAACCTCCTGTGGGGTACCTACTCCTTGGATACCATTAAACACATGAGGATGTCTATAGACTAGTTTTTGAGCAAGAGTATCTACAATCTCTGCCATATTAAATTGACCTTCTTCTTCACCGATTTGTGCATGTAAGAGCACTTGAAGCAGTACATCTCCTAACTCTTCTTTCATGTTGGGTATATCTTCGTTTTTAATAGCGTCCACCAGCTCATAACTTTCTTCTAACAAATGAGGCAGCAGTGAAAAATGAGTTTGTACTTTATCCCAAGGGCATCCATTTTCTCCTCTAAGTGTCTCAATAATTTCAAGTAACTCTTCATAGGTATATCGCCTATCTTCCATTTCATCACTCCCTGTAGACTTTTTATAAAATTTTACCTTATAATCTAAAAAAAAGCCAGCAACTTATAAATAAGTTATTGGCTTCTCCAATTATTGTTCCATTTGTTTGCCTATAAAACCAGCTGCTGATTGGGCTAATTTTTCTTCTACTTCTCCCATTAAACTGTTTTTATTAGGTGATAAGAAAATAACCGCTCCAATTGCATCTCCTTCACAAATAATAGGAGAAATAACTTCTGAATAGTAACCTTCTGTAGAACCTTCTGATAAAATAGGTGCAAACTTAGAATCATCCTTTGTTGCTTTAAAGATGGATCTGTTCTCAATAATTTTTTCTAAGTTGCTACTAATACCTTTGTCTAAAAATTCTTTTTTTGAACCTCCAGCTACTGCAATGACCTGATCCTTATCGGATATACACGTAATGTGCCCTGTCGCCTGTGCTAAAGCATCTGCATACTCTTTCACAAAAGAACTTAATTCCCCTACTGGAGAATACTTTTTGAGGATAACTTGTCCTTCGTTATCTGTAAATATCTCTAAAGGATCCCCTTCTCTAATACGTAATGTCCTTCTTATTTCTTTGGGTATGACCACTCGGCCTAAATCATCTATTCTTCTAACGATGCCTGTTGCTTTCAAACAAAACAACCTCCTTAATGTCTAAATAAGTAAATTAATGACTGTAATTTATCATTATTATGCTACATATAGTATGATAATATGCATCCGTTAATCTACTTTTCATTTGTTTAATTTAAGTATTACCAATCCATAGATAATTCATCCCATTAATAAAAGGTTAAATCATTAATTTACCTATGATTTAACCTTTTATAGAAATATTTTTATTATTTATTCTCTGGTAAAAGTGTTTCATTCTCTGGTGAAGCTGTTTCATTTTCTGTTCCCGTTGTTTCCGGAGCAGCTGTACTTGCTTCTTCATTTCGTATAATATGAATATCGTTATAACCTTCTGCTTTTTCTACTTTTATTGTTTCAGCAAAGTCTGTCAGTTCATTACCTGCAAATCTTTTTTTAATAAGTTCTTCTGCATCTTTTTTAATTTGTTCAGCTTCTCCTGTTGTACGGTTTTCTATCTTGATAATATGGTAACCATAGGAGGTTTCTACTAGTTTTGGATAAACTTTGCCTACCTCGCCAGTAAAGGCCGCTTCTTCAAATTCTGGAACCATCTCACCTTTACCAAAAGTGTATTCTCCACCAGTATCTTTAGAGCCTGGGTCTTCTGAATACTGCTTGGCAAGTTCTGCCATATCTTCTCCCTTTAATGCTTTTGCCAAAATATCCTCCGCTGATTTTTTGGCAGCATCCGCTTTATCTTGTGGCAGGTTCTCTCCTTGCTCATTTTTATTTCCAATCAAGACGTGTCTCACTGTTGCTTTCTCATAACTTCCTGTAATACTTTCTATCTCTGCTTTTAGTTCTTCTTCGTTAGGTACATAATTTTCACTTGTTTTCTGAATAACTTTTTCTATTATAACGCCATAACTCAAAAATTCCTCTATATCTTTTTGCTTAAAGTTAAGTTCTTTAGCCAGTTCTGCTCTTGAAGTCATGATTTGTTTAGCTTGCTCTTTAACTTGGTCTTGTTCTTCTTTTGATAACTTTACACCTAGTTCTTCAGCTTTTTGTTTAGCTGCTATTGAAACCTTTATAGAATCCAAGGTCCTTTCTTTGGCAACCTCTTCTGTTTTTTTACCTTCTAACTCCATATCCCATATATTTGGTGTCAGACTTTCAAATTCTTGTTGAGTAGTCCATAAATATATTCTATAAAGTGGTTCTGATATTTTTTCATTATTGATAGTAACTACTGTATTTTCAGTAGCACCGCACCCTATCAGTATGGTAGTGATCAGCGTCGCTGCTATTATCCCTGCTAGTATTTTCTTCACTCTTTTCACTTATATCGCTCCTTATAGTTTGTCTTGATGCTCTTACCTATTTCAGGCTGTTATTATATTTCTCATTATAGCTCAAAATTATTAACTCTTCAATTTTTTAATCGCCTGTAATACATTTTTAATATAGGACAATATTTCTTTCTTAGGAACATGTGATAAATAAGCCTTTATCATAGGTTCTTTACCCCCAGAAAATTTTAATATTTTCGGAAAAGCATTAAGTACTTCTGGCAGCTTCTCTGCATTAAGATTAACCTCTTGCTTAAATTTAAATACAACGATACGGTCAATTTCTGATACAAGCGTCATATACATTTCATGAGCTAATGCCTTAATTAAGGCTATATCTAATAAATTTTGTACCATATAAGGCAAGTTGCCGTATCTATCCTCTATTTCTTCCTGAACATCAAAATAGTCTTTTTCTATTTGTATAGAAGCAATTTTTTTATAAATGTCTAGTTTTTGTACCTCATCACTTATATACTCAGCAGGGATATAGGCATCTATTTTAATTTCTATAGTTGTTTCAAACTCTTCTTCAATAACCTCTCCCCGTTCTTCTTCAACAACTTGAGCAAGCATCTTGCAGTACAAATCATAGCCTATGGTCTCCATATGTCCATGCTGCTGCGCTCCCAAAAGATTACCAGCCCCTCTTATCTCCAAATCACGCATAGCTATTTTGAACCCTGCTCCAAGCTCCGTAAATTGTTTAATAGCCTGCAGTCTTTTTTCCGCTATTTCTCTTAACACCTTGTTTTTTTGATACATTAAATACGCATAGCCCATTTTATTAGATCTTCCGACCCGCCCCCTCAGCTGATAAAGCTGACTGAGGCCCATTTGATCGGCATTGTTGATAATAATCGTATTAACATTTGAAATATCCAGTCCCGTTTCTACTATCGTTGTACACACAAGGACATCAAGCTCTCCTTCAATAAAAGCAATCATCATTTTCTCTAATTCTCTTTCATGCATCTGCCCATGTGCAAATGCAATACGTGCCTCTGGAATAAGCTCTCTCATCCGTTCTGTTTTCTCTTCGATGTCTTTGACTTGGTTATGCAGAAAATATACCTGTCCCCCTCTTGCTAGTTCCCTATGAATTGCATCTTTTATAAAATCTTCACTGTACTCTATAACATAGGTTTGAACAGGTTTTCTTTCAAGCGGCGCTTCTTCTAACACACTCATATCTCTTATGCCAATCAGGCTCATATGAAGTGTTCTAGGTATCGGGGTAGCTGTAAGCGTCATGACATCTACCTCTTTTCTTAACTCTTTTAATTTTTCTTTGTGAGTCACGCCAAAACGCTGCTCTTCGTCAATGATGACCATTCCTAAGTCTCTGAACTTAACATCTTTTGAAAGCAATCTATGGGTACCAATTACGATATCCACTTGTCCTTTTCCTAAGTTTTGTAGTGTCGTTTTAATTTGTTTAGCTGTTCTAAATCTAGACAGCAGTTCTACATTCACAGGATAATTTGCCATTCTTTCTGTAAAACGATTATAGTGCTGCTGCGCCAGAATAGTTGTTGGTACCAAGTAGGCCACCTGTTTATTATTTTGCACAGCTTTAAAAGCAGCCCTTATAGCTACTTCTGTTTTTCCATATCCTACATCCCCACAAATCAAACGATCCATAATTTTGGTGCTTTCCATATCTTTTTTCACATCTTCAATGGCCTCTAATTGATCCCCTGTCTCTTCATATAAAAACGTCTCTTCAAATTCTGTCTGCCACAACGTATCACTTTCATACATAAACCCTCTGGTACTTTGTCTTTCACTGTATAGCTTAATAAGGTCTTTAGCAATGTCTTTCATTGCTTTTTTGACCTTCGCTTTTGATTTTTTCCACTCCGCTCCGCCTATTTTATTAAGCTTAGGCGCTTTGCCTTCTGCACCTATATATTTTTGAACCATGTCCATTTGATTGATATTGACGTATAGCGTATTATTGTCTGCATATTCTATTTTTAAGTTATCTCTGCTGATTCCTTCTAAAACAATCTGCTCAATCCCTTGAAAAACCCCAATGCCGTGGAGTTCATGCACAACATAATCTCCTGGTGAGAGCTCTAGAAAACTTTCTATCTTCGTTCCTTGATACTTCTTTCTAGGCTTTTTAGATTTTTTATCTTTACCAAACAAATCTTTATCCGATATGACATAAAAACCAATATCTTCATATAAAAATCCCTTTTGCAAAGAACCTTTAGTAATGACTATTTGTCCATCCTGTATACAATCTCTTACCTGATCTGTATAAGTAGTTATAAGTTTTCTCTCTTCTAACTCATAGGAAAGCCTCTGTGCTTTTGTTTTGACTCCTGATAAAACAATCACTTTTTTATTTGTTTTCTTCCATGTTTTAAGCTCTTTCTCTAAAAGATCAATGTTTTTATAAAATCCATTGTTTTCATATACTTTTAAAGCTAAGGTATAGGCACTCCCAAATCCCTTCATATCCCCTTCAAAATTCATCATAAATAAATTGGTATAACTTGAAATTTTCTGAGCAACGTCTTGATAATCAAAAATCATCTCTATCTGTTTAGGTAAAATATGCCCATATTCCAATCTATCTTTCATACTTTCCTGATATTCTGCAAGACATCTCTCACTTTTTTCTTGTACCTTAGCCGGTTCATCTATATATAAAACTGACTTTTTACTCATATAGTCTAATATAGAGACAATTTCCATATCTGTATACGGTATATAAGCCTCTAATCCTTTAGGGGTAATGTCATTATTTATTTGTTCGATAGCTTCTTTAATACCCTCTTCTATCGTTTTGACACTTTCTCTTTTACCCTCTTCTTTAAGCTTTTGTGTGACCCGCATTAAATCCGTCTGAATTTCTGGAATGACCTGTCTTAAAACCTCTAGCGGCAAGATAACTTCCTGATTGGGTACAATCCGAAAATTTTCTATCTTGGCTATAGACCGCTGTGTCTGTACATTAAAGGTTCTTATTGAATCAATTTCTTCATCCCAAAATTCTATTCTATAAGGCTCGTCGGCAATAGGTGGATAAATATCCATAATGCCTCCCCTTATGGCAAATTGCCCCATAGCTTCTACTTTAGTCACTCTTTCATATCCCACCTGCAATAAATAGGCCTGCAGTTTTTCAATATTAAGGGTACTCCCCACCGAGACTTCCTTAGTATACGCCTTCCAAGTTGCCTGCGGCGACAAAGGATTCAAAAGTGCCTCTACTGGAATAATAACGACGATATCTTCTTGTGTATTGAGGGCCTCTATAACCCGTATTCTTGCTGAAGTGATATCCATACTATGAACATCTGCATTATAAAAAAGGATATCTCTTGCCGGATAGACATAAACATGTTCTTCTCCTTTTAGAAACTGCATATCCTCATAGAGCCTTTTAGTACTTATTTCATCATAGCTGATGATTACAGTAGGGCTTTTAGTAAAACAGCTCATAGCATATACAAAATGGGCTTTACACGAATCTACCATATTGATAACCCTACCATTTTTGTGATCTAAAATGGACTGGATAAGCGTGTCCATACCTTCTAGCTGTTTTAAGGGTAAAATAAGCCCCTCATGTCTATATTCCATCTCTATCACCGTCTCACCTTTAGGTTATATTCATTCATCGCCTTGTCTATTCCTTGGTCTACTAAAACCTCTGTGGCTTTTACTACGTCATTCAGCTTAGGGCAAATAAGCTTCATTTCTTCTTCTGTAAACCTCCCTAAAACATAATTTGCAAGGTCCCAGCCCGGTGGTTTTTCTCCAACCCCTACTTTGATACGCATAAAATCCTGTGAACCTAAATGACTGATAATACTCTTTATGCCATTGTGCCCCCCTGCACTCCCTGTTTTTCTAATACGAAGTTGTCCTACCTCTAATGATACATCATCATATATTACAACTATGTCTTCTTTTGTTAATTTATTCCAATCCATACATTTTCTTAAGGCTTCCCCGCTTAAATTCATATAAGTCTGCGGTTTCATTAAAATAACTTTTTCCCCTTTAATGGTACCCTCACCAATTAAAGCCTTAAATTTATTTCTTTCAACTGGTATGCCATATGCTTCTGCTATGCTGTCTATGGCTTCAAAGCCAATATTATGCCGCGTTGCTGCATATTGTAACCCCGGATTCCCAAGTCCTACTATTAATTTCATATTGTCCTCCATATTTGCTTTACAATAATGTGTTTATTTCAAAGGTGATGAACATTCTTATTCCATTATAATAACTTTTCGCTCAAATTATCAACCTTTATATCATAACATGATTCAAACTATTTTATCACCTCTAAATAAGACATTTATAGACTATAAAAAGACTACTAATACCTGATTACTGTATCACTAGTCCTTATATTATCAATAGAAACTATCATTTTGCTAAGGCTGCAAGGGAAAGGCAGTCATATAGCCCCTAGGCAGTCCGTTTGGACCTAGTAGCTCTTCTCCTTCTATTAAAATCTTTGCTCTTTCAACTTCTTCAAACTGTGTCAGCGTATTAACAACCGAACCTACTGCTATTATTTCTGCAACACTGCCCTCAAACCTATTAAATGTTTCATTAAAGTCTGCTATTACATCTGTATTATTTTTATTTACTGCAATAACTTCTGTATCTCTAGTGATATTAGATATAAGATTTTGACTTTCAGGGCCTTTAATAAGTTCTTCAAGCACTGCTTTGTATTTCTCTTCGTCCTTCATGTAACTTATTTCTCTTTCTTCAGCAATCATTTTTTCATTGTTGCTGTCCCCATAAAAAACCTTGATTTTTTCATTCTTATACTTTTCTTCTGGATTCTCTTCTTCCTTATTTACCTGGCTCTTTGGTGGACTTGGTGTATCTGGCACTTCATCTCTTTCCCACCTGGCACATCCATATAAAATTGAACTGACTCCACATATACTCCATAATACCATTAAAAGTTTTTTCATATCATAACTTCCCTCTTTAACTACTGTTCGCGTTATCTTCTTTCAAAACTTAAACAATCGGTCTCAGTATAATGATCAACTTCCTCAAGGCTTCCCACTTCGATCTCATTGAGAGAACAATGGGACTTTACATGATAAGCACAAGTCTCCACTTTACAGAGAATAGCTTCTGTCTCTGTGCTGCCTGACTCCTGCTCTTCAAAATTATGATATTCTCCTTGTTTTAAATAAGTTTCGCAACAGGTCGCTTCCGTTATGCGCGCTTTATTGCCTCCTATATTTAAGATATGGGCACTACAAATTCCTTTTCCATTGTAAGAACAAGATCCTACACTGCAGCTTATTCTGGGCATTTTATTTCTCCTTTTCATCTATGTTATAGTGTTATTAAGCTTTAAAAAATAAAGCTTTCTCAAACCATTCATAGAATTATTATGAGTTAGTGCAGTGATTTTTATGCTTACCACTATTACTTAATTTGTATTAAGATTTCTTTTTTAATAATTGTTGTATGACGGAAAGAATAGCTACACTGATTATCATTATAATTGCTTGATTTAAAGTAATAGATAGTTCATTCCTTCCTTTCATCAATACACGTATGATTTCTTGAACTATTATGAAAAATGATAAGTACAACTCCTTTTTAACTATATTTTTTATTATTGCTCTCAAAAACATCACCTCCCAGTCATTCTAATAACCCTTATTGAATCAATTTCTTTTTCTCCTCTTTGATTTAAATCTCATATCCTTTTTTACACTTTTATAGAGTTCTTGTCTAAGATGTCGTTTTTATTATCTAAGATGTCCTTCGAGGGTGGCAGCGGCAAAACGATTTTGAGATAAAATTCGCTTTCTATATAATCAACTACCATCTCTCCTTGATATTTATCCAAACATCTTTGGATATTTTTAAGACCTAGCCCATGAAGAAAAGAATCTTTTTTATGGGTGATGAGCTGACCACCTTTTTGCTTAATCGTATGCTCTTTAGTATTTTTAATTTTAATGACTAAAAACTGCTTGATATATTGCCCTTCTATATGGATATATTTTGTCTTAGTTTTGTCTTTTATATTTTGGCAGGCTTCCAGCGCATTGTCTAAAGCATTTCCAAAAATGCTGCATAAATCCTGATCTGCCATAAATAAACATTGCTTTAAATCTAAATTAACCTGAAACGCAATATACTCTTTTTCGCACAAAAGGCTCTTTTGCCTAAGCAGTGTATCCACTACCTTGCTTCCTGTATGAAAAACCTGCTTAATAGATGGCATCTCCTTCTGTAGTTCCTGCAGATAGGGTGTAAGTTGTTGATGGTTTTCGACTAGTCCTATCATGCATGCCATATGATTATTCATGTCATGATAAAGCTGTCTGATCTTTTCGTGTTCTTCTTCAAGCTGCATATAATAGTTGTACTCAGCTTCTTGTTTATTCTGATGACTTTTATAAGCCAGCCTATTCTTATAATCTCTGGTCATTTTTCTCATAGTGATTACTAAGGATATATTGGCCAAAATAATAAGCAGCGTAATCCCTGCTGCAACTAAATAGTACTTTTGTGTATCGCTGTCCATAATGGGCGCATATCCAAAAATAAATAGCAGTACTAAACTATTAGTGGCTAAAGGCATCACGATATAAATGATTTCGTACTGGTTTTGTTCTATAGATATTTTAAACCTTTTATAAATTAAAGCAGCAGTTATCAACAGGGCTTTTGCTAAAATAATAAACTCCACTTTAAGCAAATTATACTCTAATAAAAGCAAATGATTTTCTAAATGCCAAAATCTGATTATAAACCCCATCACCAAGCTCTCACTTCCAAGGGCCAGCATCCAAAATAAGGCTGTTGCAAGTAGCGTGTCCAGCCAAGAAATTTTATAGTTTAACTTACCGAAGCTATACGTTAGGCCTATGAGAATACAGGCCTTTAGTGAAGGAAATACCTGACATAAATTAAGCACTGTTTCAATCCCCACCATACTTGCAAAAAATAATATATATGTTTTTTTCCCTATTTTAGGTACACTGCCGATATCTAAAATAAGCTTAAAGACCAACCACTCAATAAGTGCACTTATCCCAAAAATGAGTACCCATAAAAACCAGCTTTCCATTATAAATTCTCCCCTATTATTCTGGCCAGTTCTTTTTTTAAAGCTTGCATTTTTAATCGGCTTACAGGCAGTTCTTTATCCTTAATCAGTACGGAATCTTTAGTAATCCCTTCTACATAGTTTAGGTTGACTAAGCAAGCTTTCTGGCATCTGAAAAAATATTCTTTCTGTAACTGTTTTTCAATAGAGCTGAGTTTCATATAAGTAGTATAGATTTGATCTGATGTATAAATATGAACCTGTCTACCATAAGTTTCGACATATATAATGCTTTTTACCTTTACTCTATGAAACAAATGTCCACTTTTTATCCATAAGTATTTATCTTCTTTATTTATGATTGATTGAATGCAGGGAGTGACTTGCTCCTGAAAAGTTTCATAGATAATAGGTTTTGTCAAATAACGCCTCGCATTTACCTCATATCCTTGTTGCATATATTCTCTTAAGCCTGTAGTAAAAATAATCTCAACATCCTCGTCAAAGATTCTTATCTTCTTAGCAGTATCCATCCCTGATAGTTCTTTCATTTTAATATCTAAAAAAATTAAATCTGCATGCTCTGGATAATTATTTAACAAATCTTCTCCTGCTTCAAATTCTAAAATTTCGTTAATAACATGACATTCATTAAGCAGTGTCTTTATGTAGTCCTTTATCTTATCTCTTTGTACTTCTTCATCTTCACATATAATACATGTAAACATCACACTGCACCTCCTTATCCCATTAAAATCAGACCTTATCTATACTCTAAAGATCAATACCTCGTATACTTATTGTATATGCATTAAGCTGTTACCATAATTATACAACATATTTTGAACTTTAGTATAAAAATAGTGCAAATAGCAACCAAATGGGTCTGAATAGTATAAAAAAATACAGCAGGCATAAACGCCTGCTGTATAATCCTTTGTATCGCTTTATTAATCAAATAATTTTGAAACTGATAAATCTTCGTGGATACGTCTGATTGCATCTGCAAAAATAGGTGCTACAGATATTTCTTTGATTTTTGCTATTTTTTTAGATTCTGGTATTACAATCGTATCAAGAATAACCAATTCTTCAATAGCAGAGGCTTCTATTCTTTCTATTGCAGGGCCTGACAGCACCCCATGGGTACAACAGGCATAAACTGCTGTTGCGCCTCGTTCTCTTAGGGCATTGGCAGCATTACATATCGTTCCGGCCGTATCAATCATATCATCAATTAAGATAACTTTTTTGCCATTAACATCCCCAATAATATTCATAATTTCCGACACATTTGCTTTTGGTCTTCTCTTATCAATAATCGCCAAAGGAATATCTAGTTTTGTTGCAAAAGATCTTACTCTTCCTACACTTCCAAGGTCAGGGGATACTGCAACAACATTGTCTGCGTCATCACCTAACTTTTCTGCATAATACTTTGTCAAAAGAGGCATGCCTACCAAATGATCTACTGGGATATTGAAAAATCCTTGTATTTGTGCACAGTGCAAATCCATCGTCAGGACTCTGTCTGCACCTGCTGTCTGCAAAATATCTGCTACTAACTTTGCACTAATGGGATCTCTAGCTCTGGTCTTTCTATCTTGCCTTGCATAACCATAATAGGGTATAACTGCTGTAATACGTCCTGCTGAAGCCCTTTTCATAGCATCTATCATAATCAGCAGCTCCATAAGATGTTCATTGGCTGGGGTGGATGTAGGCTGGATAATATAAACATCTGTACCACGTACCTTTTCATCAATTTTAACACCTATTTCTGCATCGCTAAATCTCGTAATCTCAGATTTTCCTAGATGGATATCCAACTTTTTGGCTATCTCCGCCGCAAGCTGAGGGTGTGCATCGCCGGTAAACACCTTAATATCCGTATAATTTCTAATCATTTGGGTTAGTCCTCCTTAATTGATATACGTGCATCTTTTCCGCTCAACATTATATCACATTGTATACAAAATGCAATGTTTAGTCGAATTTTTGTTTATAATGACCTATTTTTCCGCTTCTTTGCTTCTTTTTTTAGTTACCCATTCTTCTTTATTTTCTTGCTTAGCTCTTGCAATGGCTAAACTGTTTTTAGGAACAGTTTTAGTAATGGTTGATCCCGCAGCTGTATAGGCGCCGTCTTCTACTATTACCGGTGCCACCAGATTGGTATTACATCCAATGAAGGCATCATTCCCTATTGTTGTTCTGTGTTTAGTTTGTCCATCATAGTTGACAACCACTGTTCCACATCCAAAGTTAACATTTTGGCCTACGTCAGCATCTCCGATATAAGTCAGGTGTGATATTTTGGTCCCATCACCAATATGGGAATTTTTAATCTCTACAAAATCCCCCACTTTAATGTTTTTACCGATATGAGAGTGAGGTCTTAAATAAGCAAATGGTCCTACATGGGTAGCATCACCAATGGAGCTGTCCATAATGACGCTTATTTCTATATCTACAAAATTGCCAATTGTGGTGTTTTTTATTTTAGAATGATAGCCAATCGTGCAATTTTCTCCAATTGTTGTATTTCCCTCTATCATACATCCCGGTTCTATCACGGTATCTTTTCCTATTTTAACCTCTGGTCCAATATAAGTGCTTTGAGGATCTATAAGCGTCACCCCAGCCGCCATATGTTGTGAGTTAATTCTTTTTTTCATAAGGTCTGCCACCTCAGATAACTGTTCTCTTGAATTAACACCTAAAATATCATCTGCATCAGCTGTCGCTATTGCATCTACTTTATGGCCTTCTGCTAATAATATTTCTAACGTATCCGTCAGATAATATTCCTTTTGTACATTATCATTTTTCAGCTGGGAGAGTGCATATTTAAGAAGACCTGCTTCAAAAACATACATGCCTCCATTAATTTCTTTGATTTTCTTTTCATCCTCAGTTGCATCTTTTTGTTCTACTATTTTTGTAAATGTATGCTCTTCTGATCTTACTATTCTGCCATAACCTGTTGGATTTTCAATAAATGCCGACAATACTGTTGCTGCATTTTTATTTTCTCTATGGAAAGACAACATTTTTTCTAAAGTTACTCCTGTGATAAGAGGTGTATCTCCATATAAAATCAGTACTTCTCCTGTGTCTTCTATAAAATCTATTGCCTGAATAACCGCATGCCCTGTCCCTAACTGTTCCTGTTGAAGTGCATAGTGTACGGTATCACCCAAAGCTTTTTGGACTTCTTCCGCCCTATGTCCTACTATAACACAGATTTCTTCCACTCCTACATACTTGGCGGCTAAAATAGGATATTCTACTAAAGTTTTATCAAAGACTTTGTGAAGTACCTTTGACTTATTAGACTGCATCCGTGTTCCCTGTCCTGCAGCAAGTATTAATGCTTTTGTTTTCATAAAATAATCTTCCTTCCCTAATACTATTACTTCATTATTCTCTCATTTTATTGTTATTTATGCAACACCCAATGAAGCTATTTGATTTTAATAATCTCCAATAAAAAAAGTGTCTCTTATATCATAAAGAAACACCTTGTTATATGTATATCAAACTATTCTTCTATATCTAATTCATCATCTGATACAACTGCTACTTCATCTGAAAGTAATACCATCTCATATTTCTCAAGAACTTGATTTTGAATACGATCTCTTGTTTCAGAATTAATAGGATGAGCTATATCTCTAAATTCCCCATCTAACGTCTTACGGCTTGGCATAGCTATAAAACGGCCTTTATCTCCTTCTATTACTTTGATGTCATGAACAACAAACTCATTGTCAAATGTAACAGAAACTACTGCCTTCATTTTCCCGTCTTTATTAATTTTTCTCACCCTAATATCTGTGATTTCCATTAGCAAACCCCTCCTGTTATGAACTAGTAGCGCCTTGATGGCTATCCTATTAATAGTTCTTTCTATTATTTGAATTATAAATTATTTTTAACAAATAGTCAATAATTTTTTATTTTATTTCATTTTTTGGTAATATTTATAAAATTATACACATATAGTATGTAGTTTATACAATTCTATACGATGTTTCTTTTCTCTAATAATATAATTTTATCCTTTGTTCCTATTACCTTTTGACCATCTGATACAAAAACCTGCTTATCCAATATAGCATTTTCTATGATACAGCCTTTACCAATTGTAGCACCTTCCATAATAATAGAATCTTTAACTGTAGTGCCTTCTCCTACAAAGACCTTTCTAAAAAGCACTGAGTTCTCGATATTACCATTAATAATATCTCCGCCGCTGATAATGCTGTTAATCGCTCTTGCTTGGGCATTGAATTTTGCTGGGGGTTCATCTTTTGCCTTGGTGGAGATAGGTGGGTACATGTTAAAAAATAGTTTTCTTACCTCTGGCGTTAAAAAGTCCATATTAATTTTATAAAATTCATTGATATCCCGAATTCTTTTCCAATAATCTTCAAACAAGTAACCATACATTTTTAATTTCTTTCTGTAGCGGACAATAATATCGTTGACGATGCTATATCTGCCTTCCGCTTCTAACTCCTCTAGGAGCTTGATGAGCAGTTCTCTGCTAATCACATAGATTCCAAGGGAAACCGTTGTATAAAGAGGGTTGAGAGGTTTTTCCTCAAACTCTGTCATCCTGCCTTCTTCATCAAGACCTATAACCCCATAGTCCTCGACTTCGTATGTGTTCAAATCTTTACATACAATCGTAATGTCTGCCCCTTTTTCCTCGTGATATCTGATAACTTTTTCAAAATCCATCCTGTAAATTTGCTCTCCCGAAGTGATAACTACATAAGGCTCATTACTTTTCTTTAAGAATTCAATGTTTTGAAAAATAGAATCTGCAGTTCCTCGAAATCCAAAGCCGTCCTGATTAATCATGTGAGGGGTAAATAAAAATAGTCCTGTTTTCTTTCTTCCAAAATCCCACCATTTTGATGAACCAATATGGTCTGCAAGCGAACGTGCACTATATTGTGAAATAACTGCTACTTTCTTTATGCCAGAATTACTTAAGTTACTGAGCGCAAAATCTATTGCCCTGTAAGATCCTCCAACTGGCATCGCTGCTAAATTTCTTTGTTTTGTAAGTACGCCTAAATTACTTCTCTTACCACCTGCTAATATAATTCCAATAGCTCTCATAGTTCCCTCCCCCTTACACGATAAGTGACTGTCCGCTTTCTAAGCTTCCGTTATTGTAATGCTCTACTAAGGTATGTCCACCTATTTCACAGTTTTTACCTATTTTGATATCACTGGGTATGATTGTATTATCTCCTATAACGGTAATCCCACTGTAATAAATATGCGGTTTAGTGACATGGGGTATATTTTCCCCTGTGCCTATTGAGGTACGCTCTCCTATTTCACACTTCTCTGAAACAATACAGGTATCCAAATGTACGCCTGATTTGATAACCGTCTCTGCCATGATAATGGAGTTACTTACCACTGCCCCCTCTTCAACAATTACCCTTGGTCCTAGTATGGAGTTATAAAGCTCGCCATAAACTTCACAGCCTTCTGAAATAAGGGATTGCTGAAGTACTGCCTTCTGCCCTGCATATTGAGGAAGCTGTTGTTCTATATTGGTATATATTTTCCAAAATTCATCGTATAAATTAAATACAGGTACTGTATGCGTCAATTCCATATTGGCTTTCCAGTATGCTTCAATTGTTCCAATGTCTTTCCAATATTCATTAAATCTATAAGCATGAACTCTTTTTTGCGTGTTAATCATATCAGGAATAATGTGTTTACCAAAATCACTTTCTCCATGGAGCCCATTATCTTTAATAAGTGCTTCCCTTAATACATCCCATGTAAATATATAAATGCCCATTGAAGCTAAGTTGCTCTTTGGATTGGCTGGTTTTTCCTCAAACTCTACAATGGCATCTGTCTCATCAGTATTCATTATGCCAAATTGGTTAGCTATTTCTATAGGTACTTCAATGACTGCAATGCTGACATCTGATTCATTTTTTTTGTGTTCCTCAAGCATTGTACTATAATCCATTTTATAAACATGGTCTCCAGATAATACTAAAATATATTTAGGGTTATACTCATCTATATATCTGATATTATGGTAGATTGCATTCGCCGTTCCAGAATACCAAGAGCCTTCATTGCCTTTCACAAACGGGGGCAGCACCGTAACACCTCCGGTTTTTCTGTCTAAATCCCAAGGTATGCCTATACCTATATGCCTAGTAAGCAGTAATGGCTCGTATTGTGTCAGAACACCTACCGTATCTATTCCTGAGTTAATACAATTACTAAGCGGAAAATCTATAATCCTATACTTACCTCCGAACATAACAGCAGGCTTAGCAATCTGCTTTGTAAGAATGCCTAACCTGCTCCCTTGTCCCCCTGCTAACAACATAGCTATCATTTCTTTTTTGTTCATGCAATCCCTCCTCACTCCTGATAAAATCTTAAATGAATTCCTAATTAATTTGCTTCATTTTACTCTACTAGTGTATCATTTTACCCTATTATTTACAATATTATTTACAATATTTAAGCTATATTATACTATAGCCTAAATACTTTTTATTGTTCTAAGCTGTAAATGTCTACGACCTTATTACTCTCATCAACCGTATCTAGCCATAATAAAGTTTTAAAATCTTCTACAAGCTTTACCTCGGGCACTTTAGTGGCCATAAGTACTCCCACTCCCACCAGTTCTGCTTCAAATTCTTGCATAAGATCTATAATTCCCTTCGCCGTTCCCCCTGCCTTCATAAAATCGTCTATAAAAAGAACCTTTGACCCCTTTTTAATGGCTCTTGTAGAAAGGCACATCGTTTTTATTCTATGATTGCTGCCTGTAATATAGTTCATGTGTATCACTGTTCCATCTGTCAGCTTACTTTGATTTCTTACAACCACCATCGGTTTATTCAGTACCATTGCCGTCATAAGTGCTATAGGAATACCTTTGGTTTCCACTGTAATCACATAATCAATTTGAAGCTGCCCAAAAAGGCTTGCTAAAGCGATTCCTATGTTTTTAGATATATGCGGCGTATACAAAATGTCATTGGTATAAATATATCCTCCTGGAATAATTCTATCTGGTGTATTAATAAGTTCACAAAGGGTTTTTGTAAAACTTTGCATT
This sequence comes from Clostridia bacterium, assembly GCA_029239935.1. The sequence continues at coordinate 22,183 of JARBTY010000009.1, forward strand.
TGTTCTTTAGTCATAAGAGGATTATAATATACGCCGCCTGCTGCACCCGATATAGTCTCTATCGTTCCTAATTCATAGTTTCTAAAAATATCTTTTATACTGTCCAAATCTTCACTGATTGTGGATTTGGCGCAGTCAAAAATGTCACAAAAATAAGTAAGGGTAAATATTTTATTAGGATTATTGGTTAAAGTACTTGTAATAACACTAATTCGGTCATGTTTTTGTACCTTTTTCATTTGCTTTTCTCCTTTTTATTTCAACTATAGGTATTACTTTTTATTATAAACATAAATCCGAATATTTAAAAGCTTTTCCTTAAAAACATTCGTTTTCAAACATTGCCCTTTAAAAGCCCTTTATTCTAAAAAAATATGTTTATTATTTTATATCTGGTATATAATGAAAAAATAATATACTACATATTATAATAAGAGTGTCTATTATTTAAAGACAATATATAGTTCATTGAAAGGATCAATTCTATGACAAATTTTAACTCCTTACTTAATAAAAAGAAAATACATTTCATTGGCATCGGCGGTATTAGCATGAGTGGTCTCGCAGAAATCGTTCATCACCGTGGATTTACAGTGTCTGGCTCTGATATGAAAACCTCTGGCACCACTTCCCACCTAGAAGACCTGGGGATTACAGTCTATTATGGACACAGTAAAAATAATATTTCCCCTGATATTGATTTAGTTGTTTACACCGCCGCTATTAAAGACGATAACGCTGAACTTTTAGCAAGTAAGGCTCTAGGGCTTGAACTCATTACCCGTTCCCGCTTTTTGGGGTTGATTATGAAGGATTATAAATTCCCTATTTGTATCGCTGGTACCCATGGCAAAACAACCACCACCTCTATGCTTTCCCATGGGTTTTTGTCAGCTGAACTTGACCCCACCATTACAGTCGGTGGGATCTTAAAAGGTATTGATGGCAATATTCGTATTGGTAACTCCGAATATTTCATTACTGAGGCCTGCGAGTATTGCGACAGTTTCTTAGACTTCTTCCCTAAAATAGGGGTTATTCTTAATGTAGAAGCTGATCATTTGGATTATTTTAAAGATATTACCCATATACGCCAATCTTTTCAGAAATTTGCTTGTTCTATTCCTACAGATGGTTTTTTGACGGTTAACAGTGATATTGAGGAGCTTGATGAATTTATAGCCCCTATAACATGTAAAGTTGAGACCTTTGGCCTTTATCCAAATGCTGACTGGTATGCAGAACATATTACTTTTAATGATAAAGCATGCGCTTCTTTTGATGTTTATTATAAAGGCCTATGTAAAGGACATATTACGCTTAATGTTCCTGGGATTCACAATGTCTTAAATTGTTTATCCGTATGTGCAGTATGCAACTTTTTAGGATTATCTGTGGATATTTTAGGCATTGGACTTGCACATTTTACAGGAGCAAATCAACGTTTTGAAATCAAAGGTAAAATTCACGATATTACCCTTGTAGATGACTATGCCCATCATCCTACCGAAATTAAGGCGACTCTTGATGTGGCTAATGCTTATCCTCACCATGAGCTCTACATCATTTTTCAGCCCCATACTTATACCCGCACCAAAGCCTTCCTGAAAGACTTTGCAAAGGTTTTGTCATCGGCCGCTCATATTATTATTACAGATATTTATGCTGCTAGAGAAAAGAATCCTGGGGATATCTCTTCCGAAGATATTGTTCAAGAAATCCACAATTTAGGTAAAGAGGCACTTTATATCTCTGACTTTGATGAAATTGCCAATTATTTGCTTGAACATGCCGTTCCAGGGGATCTAATCATTACTTTAGGTGCCGGAAATATTAATCAAGTCATTGATATTTTATTAGGACGATAGTTATCCACACTATCCACATTTTTACTCACAGTCCACTGTTAATATAGTGGCCACTTATCAACAACTTATCCTCAAAACCTCCCTATCTTTAAGGGAGGTTTTATTTTTTTCTTATCATATTTTCCTTTTTTTGTGCTATAATACTAACACATGAAAAGGATTATTTTTCAAGGAGGTTTCCTCATGGCATCTATTAAATGTTTCATACAAGGGCAGTCCTTTGTAAATCTGCCCTATTGGTTTATTATAGATTATATGCCTAAAGCATTAGGTGGTTATTTAAAAGTCTATATTTATCTGTTTGCTTTATCCGGCGGCTCATCCCAAACTGATGTTTCTTTAGAAACTGTAGCTGCCACACTTGACATGCTCCATTCTGAAGTCATACAAGCTCTTACTTATTGGCATGACAAAGGTGTTCTTCATTTTAAACAGCTTTCAAAAGAAGAATTTGAGCTTAAGTTTTATTTGGACAAACCTAGCTCTCCTCCTAATGAATCATTGCCCAAACTTCCTCTTTCCAAAACCATTATCAGTCAGTCAAGACCTGAATACAGAACAGAGGAAATTAACTTATACATGCAGGACAGTCCTTCTGTGACTGAGTTATTTAAAATAGCCGAACAATATCTTGGTAGAATGCTTACTATCACAGATCAAAAAATACTTTATAGCTTTTATGATTGGCTGCATATGCCCTTCGACCTTATTGAGTTTCTTATTGAGCATTGCGCCTCTAATAACCATACAGCTATGCATTATATCGAAAAGGTTGCTATCGGCTGGGTAGATGAAGGTATTACCAGTGTGGAAAAGGCCAAAGAAAAGGTTGCTCTTGATAAACGATACTTTAAAATACTCAATACCCTTGGTTCTTCTAAAAGCAATCTGACACTTTCCGAAAAAAAATGTATTGATAAGTGGCTTATAGAGTACGATTTTAGTGTGGAGGTCATCTTGGAGGCCTGCAAAAGAACTGTTATGCAGACCAATAAGCCAAGTCTTAATTATGTGGATTCTATTCTTATATCCTGGCAAAACGCTAAGGTCAAAACACTAGATGATATCCTACTTATAGATAAAGCTTATGAGAGCAAAAAGCAGCTTAACTCCCAAGATTCCTTTCAGTCTAAGCGTCCACTTAAAACAGCCAAATTTAATAATATGTATTCCCATAATTGGAACTTTGAAGAACTTGAAAAGCTAGAAAATGAATATATTGATCGTAAACTTAATGGAGGAAAATAGTATGACCAATAAAGAATTCCACTATAAACGTCTTATGAGAGAATATGATATCAAACGTACTTTAGCTGTACAAAATCAACTTAAAAGAGCTCAGGAAGTTTATGCCAAGGTTCCTCAAATACAACAAATTGATAAGCTCCTTAACAACAGTGGTATTCAGTTGGTACGCAGTATGCTTACAACTCCTGATCATACTTCTATTGAGGATTTTAAGAAAAACTCAGATGATTTGTTGTTGACCCGCAAGATGCTTCTTGTAGAAGCAGGCTTTAGAGAAAATTATTTAGACATTTTATATGACTGTTCTGTATGTAAGGACACAGGATTTATTGATGATAAACCTTGCGCCTGCTTTAAACAAGGGCTTATCAATATCGCCTATGAGCAGTCCAATTTAAAACATATTCTTAAAATCGAAAACTTCGCTTCTTTTAATATGAATTATTATTCTAAACAAATAGAGGAAACCTCTCAAAAATCACCTTATAGCACGATGGAAAGAATCCATCAGATCTGTGTAGGATTTATCGAAAAATTTGAGACCGAAAAACAAAATCTTTTGTTCTATGGCCATACAGGACTCGGTAAAACTTTTTTGTGTAACTGTATTGCAAAAGAATTGTTGGACAGAAATTATACAGTACTCTATTTAACTTCGCCTCAACTCTTTAAGCTTTTTGAGGAATCACGGTTTCATAGAGAAGACATGGTTGAGGAAGCCAAAGATATTCTAAGTACTCTCTTTACTGTGGATCTGCTTATTATAGATGATTTGGGAACTGAGTCTTCCTCTACTTTTACCGGCAGCGATTTATTTGATGTTCTTAACACAAGGTATCTTAATCAAAATGCTACGATTATTTCAACTAATGTAGCACCAAATGAGTGGCATAAATACTATTCTGAACGTATCGTGTCCCGTGTATTTGGCAACTATACCAACCTTAAGTTTATAGGTGCTGACATTAGACTTCTTAAAAAATATAATAATAAGCTTTTATAACCTGCTAAAATTTAGCAGGTTTTTTGTTGGGTATCAATGATATTTTATGACTGTCCGTAATATACATATTATTATCTTTAGCTCAAAGGGGGACACTATGTTTCATACAGTACAATTATCCAAATCCGATCCTACTCCTCTTTATATACAACTTGCCTCCGAAATAGCTAGACTGATACAAAGTGATATTTTTCCTGGTGGCTTTAAATTACCGTCTATCCGGGGTTTATCTAGGCAGCTCACCATTAATCGTGATACTGTTGTAAGTGCTTATAAGCTCCTCGAAAACCAGGGCCTAGTAGAATCTTATGTCGGTAAAGGCACGTATGTTGTCTTAAAAGAAACTACCCGCCTACCGGCTGAGGCGTCCAAAGAACTTAACAATATCTATTGCAGTACCTTAGGTTTTTCAAAAGATCTTTTCCCTACTTCCTTGTGTATCAATCTTGCCCATACTCTCATTAACGAAGAAGGCTGGGGAGCTTTTAGCGACCCTTTATTCCGAGAAAGAAATCTGCTTAAACAAAATGCGTGTTGTTTTTTAGAAGGAGCTGGTATTAAAGCCAACGCTGCCCAGTTACATGTTGTCAAACAGTACACAGATTTTTTGTTGTCACTTTTTAAATTTTCTTCTAAAAAGGGCATCTGCACAGAAGCCTTTAGCGATCTCACTTATTCTTCTTACTTACGCTCTATCGGTGCCAAAATTCATGAAATTCCTATTAATCAAGAGGGCTTAGATTTAGATAAGCTTGAAAAGCAGCTGCGTTCTGGCACTATTGGGTATATCTTTTTATCTACTTATCTACAAAATCCAACAGGTGTATGCTATTCTGAGTCTGTTAAAATAAAGCTCGTTGAATTAGCCCATACCTATGACTGCTATATTATAGAGGATGGTACCTTAAGCGATTTTTTCTGTGGCCCCGAATCCCTACGACCCCTGTTTAATCATTTTTCTAAAGAAAGAGTGATTTATGTCTATCATTTTTCTAAAGTCTATCTGCCCTACCTGAGGTATAGTTTTGTACTTCTTCCGACATCTATGATCAAATCAATGCCTGACGAAACATCTTGCAGTTTTAATGAATACCTCCTCCGTTACTATTTACAGTCCAGCTTTCTAAAATCTAATCAAAAATGGATGTTAGACTCTTGCAGTGAAAAGTATACTAAACTTTATCTAGCTTTATCTTCTTTAACAGATAAGGTAGCCCTTTATAGCTCTCATGGTGGATTATTTTTTTGGATTAAGCCTCTTAGATTGTCTTGTCAGGAAGTATGCAGTCTTTTTATTCAGCATAATATCATTGTTTCTCCTGGCAGTCTTTTTACATACTCGGGCAAAACTGATTATTTTCGTCTCGCCACCCCTCATCTTACTCTCAAACATGTCGATGAAATTATAAACCTGGTGGAATTATCTTTTTAATGACTCTATAAAAAACTGGCAGAGATTAAAATCTCCGCCAGTTTTTTATTTTCCCATAGGGCAAATCGGATATCTGCACTCGCTGCAGCCGTAGCAAAATCCTCCATGTGCCATAGCCAGCATATCTCTTTTAGTCACTTCTTCTTCTGCAAAAAGTCTTGGCAGAACAAGATCTAAAACAGTAATCTTCCGATACATACCACAGGCTGGCACCCCCAAAAGAGGTACCCTTATCTCTTCTTTCCCTTTTTTATGAGCATAAGCCAGCATAAACATAGCTCCTGGAAGAACTGGTGATCCATAGGTTATAACACCATCTGCAATTTCCCTTATAGCTGTTGGCGTCAGGTCATCGGCATCCACGGCCATCCCTCCCGATACCATGATAAGCTCTGCGCCTTGGCTCATCAGTTCAAGAATACACTGTTTAATCCTCTGTATATCATCTGGTGCATACAGGGTATTCACAACCTCTCCGCCTAAAGCCACAGCTTTATCTCGTAATACAGCTCCAAACTTGTCCTCAATGATTTTGTAATAAACCTCTGACCCTGTCACTAAAATCCCTACTTTTAATGCTTTTAAAGGAATCACTTCTATAACAGGTTGCTCATTTTGACAAAGGGATTCTGCCTGCTCTATCTTGTCTTTTTGAATGATTAGAGGAATCACTTTAGTTCCTGCCACCAGCTGATCCTTTTGAACTACTGTGTTAGTATGGCAGGTGGATAAGATAATGCCCTCTATTTCATTAATCTCCATCAATGCCTCTATATTGATTTTGAGTAATCCTTTTTGAGAGGCTTTTATTTGAACTTTTGCCTCAGCTGGTTCTGTCTGATAAAGACCTTTGCCCATACAGGCCTCAGCCAGCCTTTTGGCCGCTTCATCTTCGTGAAGCTCATCCTCATTCATCTGAATGATGTTCAGATGATATTTACCCATACTCTTCAGAATATCAATATCCTTTTCCTGAATAATATAGCCTTTTTTATACCGTGCTCCCTTGAATGACTCTGAAATAACCTGAGTAAGATCATGGGCTAGTACTGTTCCAACAGCTTCTTCCACTTTAACTTTCATCATGACGACTCCCCTTTAACTTATGCATTTGCTCTAGAAGCGCGGCGGTGTGATAGTCGATACAAAAATTAAATCTTCTTCTCCTATACTTACAATCTTATGAGGAAGACTAGCAAAATAGTAAATGGTATCACCTTCTTCTAATATATACTCATCTTCTCCAATAATGATCCACATTTTTCCTTTTAACACATGATTAATTTCTTCTCCTGGGTGCGTCAAAGGTTCTTCACAGGTCATCGCCCCTGGCTCTAATTGACCAATAAACATTTCCATCTGCCTATTTAAGTCAGGGGATAATAACTCATACGTAACATGCGAGTTACTAAACTTAAGCTGTTGTCTTTGATTTTTTTTAACTACAGGACTTTTTTTGGTCTCATCTAATAGAAAGTAAAACACCGCCACTTCCAATGCTTCTGCAATTTTACGAAGTGAGGTAATAGAAGGCTCTGATATATCCCTTTCTATCTGACTCAAAAACCCTGGCGTTAGATTAGTCCTCTCTGCCAGTTCTTTTAAATTCATTCCCATCTGCAGTCGTCTTTCTCTAATTTTATCCCCTATCATATGTTCTTCCTTTTATTCCTTATTTTTATCCTAGTTTATCACACTTTATATGACTTTTGTAGTGCAGCATCACTTCTATATGTGGTACATCTTCTATACTGATTAGATTACGTTCCTTACTGTCATGATTCCTTCTCTTGCCTATCGCTCTTCTCTAAAATAAGCATTCCCTAAAGCTTTAGGAGGGGATGCCTTACTTCCTTTATGAAAACCACCTATTACCAAAACTAAAATTGTTACAATATACGGTACCATATCTACAAAATATTGATTGATATGTACTCCGGCGCCTTGCAGTCTAAGCCCTAATATGTCCAGACCACCAAATAAAATGCCTCCTAAAATAGCTTTCATTGGATTCCAACCTATGAATATAATAAGGGCCACTGCAATCCACCCTCTGCCTGCTGTTATGCCGTCCTGCCAAGCTGGGACATAAACAAGCGGTAAAAAGGCTCCTCCAAGTCCACAAAAAGCCCCACCCATTACGATATGGGTATACTTATATAAATTAACTGCTATCCCCGCAGCATCTGCTGCTGCTGGATTTTCTCCTACCATCCGTGCATTAAGCCCCCACTGTGTATAAGCAAAGTAAACAAATAATATAATGGCGCTTACATACCCGAGATAAACAAACCCACTTTGATTAAAAACTGCTTCTCCAATAATGGGTATATCTGCTAAAAGCGGTACTCTGACAGGTGCAAAGCTTGCTTTAAGTTTATTAGATACAATCTGTCCTACCATGCTTTGACCTAAAAAGCTGGAAAACCCTGTACCGAATATGGTTAAAGCTAGGCCTGTTACCACTTGATTTGCGTGAAAAGAAATAGTCAGTACCGCATAAATCAGTGCCCCCAGCGCTCCTGCCACCATTGCTCCTGCCAAGGCTATAAAGGCATTGTCTGTTTTGAAACCCAGCATAAAACCAATAATAGCTCCCATCAGCATCATACCCTCAACACCCAGATTCAGATGTCCGACTTTTTCATTTAAAATGCCTCCCAAAGTAGCGAATAACAAAGGGGTTCCTGCTATAACTGCAGCTGCTAGAAATAAACCTATGTTCATATCGTATGTCCCCCTTTTTCTGAGTGTACTGTATATTTATAAAAAACGATTTTATACTGGATAAAAAACTGACTCCCTAATACACAAAATAAAATCATAGCCTGAATAATATCCGATGCTGATTGTGGTATTTGAAAAGCCGTTTGGATATAGGCACCCCCCTGTATTAAAACAGCGAATAAAACAGCTACAATAGCTATGATTGGAGCACTTAAGCCCGACAGCCATGCTACAATAATAGCACTGTATCCCATTCCTCCTGCCACTTCCATATTGAGGGTATTACTTACTGCTGATGCCTCAATCATTCCGCTAAGTCCCGCTAAAGCTCCGCTTATAAATATAGCTATTAAAATAACATTTTTTACATGAATCCCTGCATACCTTGCTGTGTTCTCACTTTCTCCAAGTACAGTAATCTCATAACCCTTTTTAGTATGATTAAGAAATATATAGATAATGATAACGAGTATAAGTGCTACAATCCACCCTATATGAACCCCAAATACATTTGGCAAAATCGCTGAGTCCTTAAAGTTAGCTACTTTAGGAAATCCTAGAGAACTTGGATCTTTCCAAGGGCCATACTGTAGATAGATAATCCATTTAAGAGCGATATAATTCATCATTAAAGTAATAATTGTCTCGTTAGTATTAAACTGTGCCTTAAGATACCCTGGTATAAGCCCCCAGAGACCGCCACAAATCATGCCTGCTATCATCATCATCGTAAGAACAACCACCTTAGGCAGATGATCAAAATTCAGAGCGATATACGATGCTCCAAAAGCACCCATAAGTATTTGACCTTCAGCTCCGATATTCCAAAATTTCATTTTAAAGGCTACAGCTATTCCCAAAGCTGTTATAAGAAGAGGAATGACTTTAACAAGCGTTTCTTTTAGTCTATAAGGGGTTCCAAGTGCACCTTCAAGCATGGAAAAATAAACCTTAAACGGATTATGTCCAATAGCCATAATGAAAAGACTTGTTATCACAAGCGCTGCCAATATAGCTCCCATTTGTATCCAGACCTTTTTCCTTTTACTGCACTCAGGCGTTTTTATAACTTTTATTCCCACTATAGTCTCCTCCTTCTTTCTGTACATGCCCAGCCATCATAAGTCCTAAAGCCTCTTTTGTTATTTCTCTGGCATTTACAAGTCCTGTTACCTTTCCGTCACATAAAACAAGTATCCTATCGCTGATCTGCATCAGTACATCTAAGTCTTCTCCTACAAATAAAATCGACACACCTTTTTGCTTTTCTTTATTAAGTAAGTCATAGATTTGATAAGCCGCTCCTATATCAAGTCCTCTTACAGGGTAAGACGTAACAAGCACATCAGGGCTTAAAGCCAGTTCCCTTCCGATGAGCACCTTCTGAATATTACCTCCTGAAAGTTGTTTAACGGGATGATCAATGCCTGGTGTCTTTACTTCTAATGTATTAACTAGGTTACTCGCTTTATCTTTAAGTACTTTTCTATTAACAAACAAACCTTGTTGTACATAATATTCCTTTAAAAGCAGATTATCTATGATACCCATATTGCCTACAAGACCCATTCCTAACCGATCCTCCGGTACAAAACCAATATGAATACCCCTGTTATAGATTTCTCTTGGACTTTTACCTTCTAAATGCTGCTCTTTAAAAACCAGCTCACCACTGCTTATTTTACTGACGCCGCACAAGGCTTCACATAGTTCTTTTTGTCCACTGCCAGCCACGCCAGCTACACCCAGGATTTCTCCCGTATTCATTACAAAACTCACCTGATCTAATACACTTACATTTTCTTTGTCTTTAACTGTTATGGCATTAACTTTATAAATCGGTTTTCCAAAAGCTACTTTATAATTTTGTATGGCTAAGTCAGTAGGCCTACCTACCATCAGTTCAACCAGCTGTTTGGGAGTTGTCTCGACTATTTTAACCGTTGCAACGTTTTCGCCTCTTCTAAGTACACTTACCTTGTCACATATAGCCATCACTTCATGAAGCTTATGGGTTATCAATATAACTGCACAGTCTTGCTCTTTCATCTTGCGTATGATATTAAATAACCGTTCTACCTCCTGAGGGGTAAGCACCGCTGTAGGTTCATCCAAAATGAGAATATCCGCTCCTTGATAAAGCACTTTGATAATCTCTAACATTTGTTTTTCCCCTACTGACATATCTTCTACTCTTTTTGACAGCTCTACTTTTAAATCATATTTCTCGCATAAACTTAGGATCTTATCTTCAATGTGCTTATGCGTGGTAAACCATGTATCTCTTTTACCTGCTATTATATTTTCTTTGGCTGTAAAGTTTTCTACCAATTTAAAATGCTGATGTACCATGCCTATGCCATACTCTATAGCCTGCTTTGGCGAAGTAAGCTGCACTCTTTTTCCTCTTATATAAATATAACCGCTATCAGGACTATAAAGTCCTGATAGCATGTTAACAAGGGTGCTTTTACCCGCGCCATTCTCTCCCAGCAGTGCATGAATCTCTCCTTTTTGAACAGTTAGACTGACCTTTTCATTGGCCACCACTGTTCCAAAAGTCTTTGTAATATCTTTTAGTTCAACTGCAACTGTTTGATTCATAGCGTCCCTCTTTTATTAGTTTTGAATTTGTCCTTCTACTCCTTCAACAAACCACATGAGTGATAATTGGTCTTCATCTGACATCACGCTGCCTTCTTGTACCATCACTTCACCTGCTTGGTTTTTGATTGGTCCTTGCATAGGATCTAATGTACCGTCTAACATCGCTTTTTTAGCTTCTTCTACTTTTGCAGCTGCGCCTTCTGGAGCATTTGCAGTAAGTGGTGCGATATCTACAATGCCTTCATTAAACCCTTCCCAATAAGACTCTGACGCATAAGTACCATCGATTACTGACTGAACAGCTTGAACATAATAAGGACCCCAGTTCCAAACAGCACTTGTTAAGTTAGCTTTTGGTGCATAAGCTGACATATCTGAGTTGTAACCTACTGCCCATACGCCTCTTTCTTCAGCAGCTTGTTGTGGTCCTGCTGTATCCTGGTGTTGTGCAATAATATCTACGCCTTGATCTAATAATGCCATAGCTGCATCTTTTTCTTTTGCTGGATCATACCAAGTATTTGTCCATGTTACCTGAACAACAACATCTGGATTAACAGATTTTGCCCCAAGAGTAAATGCATTGATACCTCTTATAACCTCTGGAATAGGGAAAGCTGCTACATAACCAATTTTGTTGGTTTCAGTCTTCATACCCGCTACGATACCTGTTAAATAACGAGGTTGTTCAATTCTACCAAAGTATGCTGTCATATTTTCAGTTGTTTTATATCCTGAACAGTGGAAGAATTTAACATCTGGGAAGTCTTTTGAAACTTTTTCAATATAATCCATGTAACCAAATGAGGTTGCAAAAATAACATTAGCCCCTTGATCAATCATATCTCTGGCTACTTTTTCTACTTCTGGGCTTTCTGGTACAGATTCTTTTACAAGTACTTCAACATCTGGAAGTTGTTCTTCAAGGTATTTACGTCCTTGGTCATGAGCATAAGTATAACCGCCGTCTCCTGGTGGTCCAATGTAGATAAACCCAACTTTAACTGGGGTAGCTGCCGCTTCTGGGGCTGCTGCCTCTGGTGCTGCTGTCTCTGTTGCTGCTGGTGTTTCTGCTGCTGGCGCTTCTGCCGCTGGTTTGCTTGCGCAGCCTCCTAATGCAAAGGCTGTGCATGTTAGAACTGCTAACATCTTAACTAATATCTTTTTCATATTTTTTTCTCCTCCTGGGAATTTTAATTAAAGACTACTTGTAACCAAAAAATCTTCCAACAGCTTCAAGCTTGTTTTTTTTCTGTATAGTGCTGTTGAACGTTGATCATCTATTGGTTTAATAATAGCCTCATATCTATCTAAGAATTCCTTTCTTTCATGTAAAACCTCTTGTAGACTAATACCCTTATACTGTTGTTCTATTTCACTGCTTTTTACAACAGTTGGACCCACTGCACCCATTGCTATTCTTATCTCTTCTATGATCCCCTCTCTTATTTGCATTAAACCTACAAAAGATAATTTAGAAATGGCATCAGCTTTTCGGGCACCTACTTTTTGGTAATACACTTTATTAAAGGATTGCTTAGGCACAATAATGCACTCTAGTATTTCATTTGGCCTTATATCAGTCCGTTTGGGACCCAATATAAAGTCTTGTATTTTAATCACTCTGGATGAGTAAACAGATGTTAACTTAACGTTGGCCTGCAGAGCATATAATACCGGAAGTGTATCTCCAGCTGGGGAAGCATTACATAGGTTGCCGCCTATAGTTCCTGCGTTTCTTATGGTTGGTGATGCAATTTCCTTGATAGCCATTTTAAGAACGGGCGGTATGCTTTCCAAACTTAGAAGTTCTTTATACGTACAGACTGCGCCAATATATAAATTCTCATCTTCTTCCTGTACCACTTTGAGTGCTTGTAAGTGATTCAGGAAAATAAGGTTTGATTCTGAGTTCTTTCGAACCATCCAATCGGTTCCTCCTGCATAAGGTACCGCCTTTTCTGCGTCTATAATCTGCAGTGCTTCCAAATAGGTATCCGGTCTAAATGATTTTACCACAATCCGTCCCCCTCTGCAGCAGCTAATTGAATAGCATGCACAATCATATTATAACCTGTACACCGACATAGATTGCCAGATATAGCTTCTCTGATCTCTTCTTCACTAGGGTGAGGATTGTCAGAAAGTAAAGCTTCTGCTGCCATAATCATCCCCGGCGTACAAAAACCGCATTGTACGGCTCCAGCTTTTGCAAAAGTTTTTTCTAACACTGCAAATCTTTGAGTTTCTCTATACCCTTCTATTGTCCATACTTCTGCCCCTTCAAGGCTGCCCATTGCCACAAGACATGAATTAATCAGCTGCTTGTTAATAAGTACTGCACAGGCACCACATTCACCTTCTCCACAACCTTCCTTGATACCCATCAGACCATATTCCCCTCTAAGAACATCCAGTAATCTTTTATTGGGAGCACTTTGGCTGATAACACTTTGTCCATTTAATTGAAACTGTATCGACTGATTCATCTATAACACCTCCATAAGTCTTTCCGGTGTCAGCGGGATTTGATTGATTGGCGCACCCACTGCATTTTCTGCGGCAGCTATATAAGCTGGTGCTGCTCCAATCAGTGTCAACTCTCCTGCTCCTTTCGCTCCAAAAGGTCCATCCTCATAAGGATTATCTACCAATACTGTCTGCATTTTGACAATATCTTTAGCTGTTGGAATCATATAATCTGTGATGCTGTTCTGTCTGATGCTGCCATTAAAAGCTTCCATCTTTTCCATAGAAGCGTAACCAATACCCTGAAGCATACCACCTTCCATTTGCCCTTGCATAATGACTTCATCTATAGCTGTTCCCACATCAAAAACACCCCATACACCGATGACTTGTGTCTCTGCTGTCAGTGTATCTACTTCGACTTCGACTACATTAACCCCCCATGAGTAGGTAGGGTAGGCATCTCCATGAAATGTGCTCTCTTCCCATGGGATAAGCTCTGGGTGCACATACCTTTCTTCTATGACCTGTTCGTCTGCCGCGTCCCAATTCTCTTTGAGTCTAATGGCTGCTCTTTCTAGAAGCTTTCCAACAATCATCAGTGACCTTGAAGCCACTGTAGGGCCTGAATTTGGCACCTTATCTGTATCTGGATTTTTAAAAATGATTTTTTCAAGGGGTAGATTCAGAACCTTGGCAACGATTTTGCTTAAAGTTGTCTTAAGCCCTTGACCCATTTCTGTATTACTCACAAGTATTTCTACCTGGTTATCTTTTATTTTGGCCAGCTTTACAATGGACCTGATAAAATCCCTTTCCCCTGCCCCTGTAAAACCACAGCCATGTAAAAATACTGACAAACCTATACCTTTTTTATATCTCCCTGTCTGCGTCAGATACTCACTATATTTACGTTGATAGTCTGATAAAGATTCTGCCTTTTGAAGCATTTCCTCTAGTTTGACCTTATCATGGAATTTACCTCCTGTTGAGGTTTCATCTCCTTGTTTGACCATGTATCTTTTCTTAAATGTAAGTGGACATACGCCTATTTCCTTTGCAATATGTTCCATATGCATTTCAATAGCAAAAAGACTCTGTGGTGCTCCAAATCCTCTAAAAGCTCCTGTCGGAACGGTATTGGTCGTAACGACTTTCCCTTTCACTTCTAAATGATTAATAGCGTAAACGCCGCTTGCACAGATGATAGATCTTTGAAGCACGACACTTGACAGACCTGCATAAGCCCCTCCGTTCAGGGTAATATCTATACTCATTCCAATAATAGTATTATCCTTATCCAGTGCTGTTTTATACTTGATAAAAGCAGGATGTCTTTTTGTAGTCACTGACATATCTTCTCTTCTGTCCATAATAAGTCTAACAGCTTTTTTTGTTTTATAAGCCGCCACTGCTGCGTGCGCTGCTATTAAGGACGGATATTCTTCTTTTCCTCCAAAAGCGCCCCCTGTGGCTACCTGTATAATTCTTACCTGATCTTCTTCAAATCCAAGAGCGGCTTTCACAGCATTTTTAACATAGTATGGACACTGCATAGACCCATAGACAGTGATTTTCCCATCCTCATAGTCTGCTATCATCCCCTGTGGTTCGATATAAGCATGTTCTTGGTACCCTGTTTCAAAACTTTCCTCAATGACCCTTGCTGCCTGCTTGAAAGCGTCATTTATGAACCCCTTCTTGTACTGATAACTGGCCATAGTATGGGTTGCTTCTTCTATTGTATAAACAGGTTCTTTCTCTTCGTAACACACCTGTATCTGTTCTAATATATTATCAACTTCAGTTAACTGGGGACCTACAACCAGCAGTATAGGCTCCCCTATATAATTCACTTCTTTTTCTGCAAAAAGCGGCTGGTCATCAACTATTATTTTAACTATATTTTGTCCCTTTACATCGGTATGGTCTACAATAAAATACCCTTCTTTTAAAGAAGGTATTTTGATTTCCTGAATAATCGCTTTGGCTTTTACAGAACGTAAGGTTCTGGCATGTACTATATTGTCGTGGGGTATATCTGCTATATATTTGATGCTTCCGCTTACTTTATCATAATGATCTTTTTTGATAACCGGACTGCTGATAGTATGCATACGCTTCACTCCTCATCTCTTAAGGATTGTTTAATAAAAAAATAGGGGCCTTATTCTAGAAACTATTTCTTAGAATAAGGCCCCATTGCCTATAATTTAAATCCACTAAATTTATTTAGTATGATTATAATAATAAGTTGGGCATTTGTCAATAGGCGAACGTATAAATTAATATATTCCTGCCGACTTTTACATCGCTCCTGAGATGGCGTGTACTGGACATTTGGACTCACAAAGTCCACATCCAAAACATTGCGATGTATCAATAGTCATCTCATCTTTACTCTGAATTGCAAAATAGGGGCATATTTTTTCACATAATTTACATTTTGTACATTTTTGCATGTCTATGGTTGGAAAATGTGGTTCATATCTCACCTGATGGGAAGTAATCCGTGACTTTAACACATCTTCTATAGACTCAAACCCATATTTTTTCAGGGCTTCGGGTAATTGTTTGACAAGCTTTTCGTATAAGTCTTTACCTTTTAACATGGCACTGGATAACATTTGAACAGCATCTGCTCCTACCAGTAAAAACTCTAATATATCTTCTACTGTACTAATGCCTCCTACCCCGATCACGGTGCATTCCGGTAAGGCTAACTTGATCTTTCTGACAATTGCCAGGGCCATCGACTTGATAGTTGGCCCTGACGTCCATGCTTCTCCTTCTGTATTACCCATTTTGATGCTTCTAGTGCTTACATCCACTGTCATTGTTGGCCCCAGTGAGTTAATGGCTACTACACCATTCCCGCCGTTTTCTAGAACAACCTTAGCAAAAGCTACAGGATCTGGAATGTGGGGGCTTACTTTCATAAAAAACGGCTTTTGTGTATGCTTTCTGATGACCCTGACCGTTTCTCCTATTGCTTCTAAGTTTTTCCCTACATAGTGGGTGGAAACTTCAAATGCCGCTGCAAAAGGATCTAACCTTGGAATCAAATACGCCATATCCTCTTTTGTATAACCTACGCTGATAAGAAGGGGAGTATTTAATTTTTGTGCGATATGAGGTAAAAAATTCTGAATCCATTCCTCCGCCGAGTATTCGGACCATAACTCGGCATTCATAATCGTATTTTTATCTCCATAGATACACGGTCTAACAACTTTTGCGCCTTCTATTGAAATGGTTTTGGTAACCATACCTCCAACACCGTAGCCAGCGATGGTTAAGATCTTTTCATCATCTCCAACTAAGGGGCCTGATGCTGGCATCAAAGGATTCGCCAGTGTAATCCCATTAAATGTCGTCTGTAAATTCATCTATTTATTCTCCTTAGGTTCCTGAAGTATTTTTATTGTATAAAGTCTCCTGCCTTTTTAAGGGTGTGTCTGCCTTGTTCTATAACAATCTCCCCGTTAATGAAGACATACTCTATCCCTATAGGAAACTGTACAGGTTCTGTATAGGTCGCTGTATCTTGTATCGTTTGTCTGTCAAAGATAACAAGGTCTGCATAGAATCCTGGTTTGATCTTACCCCTCTCTTTAAGGTTAAAGACTTCACTGGGCCTTCCTGTCATTTTATAAATAGCCTCTTCTAGAGTCATGATTTTTTCTTCTCTGACATATTTACCAAGTACCCTTGGAAAGGACCCATAAACTCTCGGATGAGGTTTGCCTCCTAAAAGTCCATCGGTGCAAACATTTTGTTCAGGTCTTTGCAAAAATTTTACCACATGCTCTTCGCTGCCATAATAGTCAATCATTCCCACTGCATTTTCTTCTTGTACAAGCAAATCAAAAACAGCTTCTAGTGGTTCTTTATTTGTAAGTTTCCCAAGTTCTACTAAATTTTTACCTATAGCCTCTTTATTCTCATCTGTTTTTACACTTGTTATATAGATTCCCTCTAAGCCTGCAAACTCAACAAAGTTATCCCATGTACTATTTTCTTCAAAAACTTCACTTGTTATCCTTTTTCTTATATCCGTATCTTTTAGTCTGTTAAGTAACGCCTGTGTCCCTCCGTCATGAACCCAGGGCGGCAGGATGACACTCAGCATCGTACTTCCTGCAGTATAAGGGTATTGGTCAAAAGATACTTTTATGCCCTCTTTTTTGGCTTTCTCCAATAATTCAATCACTTGGTCTATTTTATCCCAATTGTTTTTTCCGCAAATTTTAAAATGTGAGAAATGCACTTTAACACCTGATTGTCTGCCGATGTCTATCACTTCTTCCATAGAACTTATAATCTGATTAGCTTCACTGCGTTCATGGACAACAAATACCCCATCCTTTTCGGCAGTTACTTTGCATAGTTCTATCAATTCCTTTTTGTCCGCAAAAGCACAGGGGATATAAATAAGACCTGTTGAGAGACCTATAGCGCCTGCGTCTAACTCTCTTCTTAAAATCTTTTTCATGGTACCTAATTCTTCATCTGTCGCCACCCTGTTTTCAAGTCCCATTGCTTCCATACGGATATTCCCGTGGGGTGCCAAATAGGCCGCATTTACGCCAAGTCCTACCGCTTTAAGCGCTTGTATATAACCGGCTGTGTCCTTATAGTGCCAATTAATACTGTCACTATCTCCGTCTAGCCCTGCTATGTTTTTTCTCCAGTCATTGATATACTCCGTCGGCAGAGGGGCCATAGCAATACCGTCCTGCCCAAGTACTTCTGTTGTAATACCTTGAAAAACCTTGGGTTTAACCAGTGAACCGGTAAGCAGTGCCAAATCTGAATGGCTATGGGTATCTATAAATCCAGGGGCGATAACATATCCCTTTGCGTCTATGGCTAAATCATATGTCTCTTCCACTGCCACGCCTACATGCGTAATCTTTTTATTGTCGATTAAAAGCTCTCCATAAAAACCTTCTTGCCCTGTTCCATCTACTATAAAACCATTATACACTTTAACTTTCATGGCCTTCTCCGCCTCTCTTCTGTCCACTTTTAAACCAATGCCTGTAATGCCTCCATAATGAGAATATAGCCTTTGCAGGCACCTAAAAGTTCGCTTACTTCTACGTATTCATCTACCGTATGAGCCAAATCCTCTCTAGAAGGTCCAAAACCTATGGTTTTGATGCCCGCTTCTCCTGCATAATGGCTGCCATTGGTACAAAAAGAATATTGGGTAATCACAGCATCTTTTTTTATTTTTTGTGCTGCTTCAAAAGCAGCCTCAACAAATTCTTCTTTTTCTTTAAATAACCATGCTGGGAAAAATCTTTCTCCCGCTATGGTACTACCTGTATGGCACTTCTCTTCTCCTGAAGCATACTGAACCGTAGCTTTAAAGCTTGGATCTTCAGCTGACATCTTAGCAATAACCTTTTCTATAGGTTTTAGGACTTCTTCTTTATTTTCTCCCACTAAAAGTCTTCTGTCATACGTCACTCTGCACTGACTTGGAACAACTGAAGCCCCTGGGTAAGGCACAGAAATAATATCTGTCAGCTCCAAAATACCTTTCCCCAGTACTGGGTGGGTATTGGTAGGGAGCTGATTGATTTGAGTAATTAATTGGGTCATTTTATAAACGGCATTGATGCCTTTATGAGGATTGGCCGAATGAGCTGGTTTTCCTTGCGTCTCTACAACTATTTCTGCTCTTCCTCTTTGTCCGCACTTAATATTAAGCTCTGAAGCTTCGCCTATAATGACATAATCTGGCTGCACCCTTTGACTGATGCTTCTGGCTGCCACTCCTTCAAAACACTCTTCATGAACAACGCCAGCCACATAGATTTCTCCTGCAAAATCATGCTCAAGCTCTTTTGCAAAATAACTTGAAGCAATAATCATAGCTGAAAGGGCACCTTTCATATCTGTTGTGCCTCTGCCATAAATTTTGTTGTCGTGTAGTATACCACCAAAAGGATTGAACTGCCACTTTGTTTCATCAGTAACCACGACCGTATCAATATGGGCATCCAGTAGTATTTTGGGTCCTTTATGTTTGCCTGTAATCTTGCCTATAATACTGCCATACTCATCCACTATCACTTCATCAAAACCATAGGCTGATAAAATCTCTTTTAATCTATCTACTAATTGCCCTTCCTGTCCTGAGTAACTAGGAATGCTTATCACCTCTTGACACACTTTAATAACTTCTTGTACGCGTTCTTCTGTCATCTCGTCACCTTCCTCTATCTCTGATTGGTCTTTTCCCATACTTTTGCTGCCACTTGCCGTGCCTCTTTGTAAATGGTTGATGTATCTCGTTTTACTTTTCCCTGTGCCACTCTTTCTTCGCCTCTGCACCATACATAATCCGGCTTAAAGTTTTCTAACATACCATAAAAGAAATGGCCTAATGCATTGCTGCTATCCATTGGTGTGGGCGCTTGATAGGGTAAGGCTATAAAGTCTGCTTCATACCCCTTTTGAAGACGTCCAAGCTTGCAGCCCAGCAGTGTACTGGCATACTCATAATTATGACCTATAACACTAGTCATATCTGCTAGGCCAAAGGCCTGTGCATCCTGATATTTAAGATGCATTGTGTATAAAAGATTTTGTATATCCCTTGCAAAATGTGAACCTAAGCCATCACTGCCTATAAGACACTTTATGCCTCGGTTCATAAATCCTTTCACATCCGGAAGGCCCACTCCATTGTTCATATTTGATGTGGGGTTAACTGCTATATAAATAGATTTTTCTTTTAATAAGTCCTTATCTTTTTCTGTTAAATAAATACAATGAGAAAGAATAGCGTTTTTATTAATGAGCCCAAAATGATCTAATCTTTCTACTACCGTCTGCCTCGATACTTTTTGAGTATACTCCCCATCATCCTTGCTTTCTCCGACATGGATATGTATGGGCATATCTCCTATTTGCTTTTTGATTGTCTCCAGAGAACGGTTGCTGAGCGTCATATTGGCATGCATCCCAAATACCCCCGCTGCTGCTGAAGTTTTAGAACCCTTTGCAAACGCCATATTTTCTTCTATACAGCTCTGCAAATCAAAACGATCGCTGGTTTCAAAACAAAAAACACCTCTTAAGCCTATTTCATCACAAACACTCTTTTGCAGCGTAGCCAGACTGCCTTTAATATATTGGCCGCTGGCATGATGATCTACAACTGTCGTAACACCATTTTCAAGGCATTCGAGTGCACTTATCAGTCCACTGTAGTAAACAGCTTCCTGATCCAGTACCCGGTCAAGTTTCCACCACATCTGCTCCAAAAACTCTGTAAAATTTTTGGCATTGCAAGATGCGCTCCACCCTCTGGCAAAAGTCGAATAAATATGGCTATGACCATTCACAAGTCCTGGCATCATCACATGACCTTTGGCATCAAATACCTCATCAGCTCCTGCAAAATCTTTCATAGGACCTATTTCCAGAATTTGAGTATCAAATAGGATATAATAGTCTTGTCTAAAGTTCACATAATCAAATAAATCTGCATGAATAATAGCCTTTATCATCATACAAGCCTCCTTTCTAGGTACTGTCCCTTTCCGCCTACAAGCTGTCCATTTTCAACAACTGTCTGACCTCTTAAGAACACCTTCTCTACCTTGCCTTTCATGGGTACTTGATGGTAAATAGACCCTTCTTCTTCATGGGTATATCTGACTGTATCATCAAAGATCACGATATCTGCGTCTGCACCTGGCATAAGTGTTCCTTTTTGAGGATAAAGTCCATGGGCCTTTGCGGGTTTCTCTGTAAATTTAGGAATAATCTCCATACCGTAACGTTCATACATCACTGTAAAAGCGTGCTGCACACCTCCAACCCCCATAGGAATCTCCGCTGTAAAAGCTTTGTTTTTAAGTTCTGCATTAAAAGGACAATGATCTGTTGCTATAATATCTATGGACTGCCACTCTTCTTTGAGCAGTTCTTTTTCTGCTATCTGCCTGAGGGGCGGTGTCATCGTAAACAAATACCCCTTCTCCTTTTCATAAATCGAGGCATCCCATAAAAAATAATGTGGGCAGCTCTCTAATATAA
>JARBTY010000096.1 GCA_029239935.1 Clostridia bacterium
ATCTTTCTGAAAACCTCCCAAAGTGCGTAAATTCAAGAGTTTCTACATACGAATCGTCTATGATTCGTTTTTCACCCTTTGTAGACAACAGACCGTCTCAACGGTACTTTCATTGTCCCAATCAAGTTCCTCTGTCTCTGTTCCATTGAAAAATACCGGGAATTTGAACTTGATATGCTTTAAGAATCTGCCATCTTCCTGCTCTTTCTCATAAAGATGAACTTCTTCAACGAAGCTTTTTACAAATTCCTTTTTTTCTCCATCGGTCATCTTATCATAAAGTTTATCAAAATACAGAAGGAATTGATAGACGTTATCGCCAGAAATTTTCTGCTGTTTTATGTTAAACAAACGATTTTCAGTTTCCTCGACAGACAGTTCTAAAGCATCCATTTCATCATACAGTCCATCCATGCGTTCCTGCATATCCTGATACTTTTTATCATAATGCTTGTCCGATACCGATAAATGATCCATCTGTGAAGCAAGCTTATTCTTGGCTCCTTGCAACTGCTTTAACTGTTCCTTCAAGTTCGTGTGCTCTTTTTCCAAATCTTTTGTATCCAGACTATTTCCTATTTTCATCCTGATTTCATTCTCAAACTTTGGATTGTTTACCAGTTTTCCAATAATCTCAGCAATCGCATCATTTACCTTATCTTCATTCCACTGCTTTTTGTAAGTACAGTGATGTCCATCAATGAATGTTCTATGTTTACATGCATAGTAAAAGTAATCTTTATATAAGGTTCCATCCTTACGTTTCTTACGATTGACATTTCCATACATCCCACTTCCGCAGATTGGACATTTTACAATACCGGATAAAATATGCTCATGCTCAAGGCTATGCACCTTCTCATTGCCTACTCCAGTTTCCTGACGCTTTTTCTGTGCAAGATTCCAGTCTTCCTCTGAAATGATCTCATCATGGATTCCATCGCTGATTAAAAAAGAATCTTGTTTCACCACATGATATTCGTTTCGGGTTCCTGCAATTTTTTCATTCTTTCGTCTGCCAAAGGCTAGCTTGCCGCAATAGATCGGATTGTCCAATACTCCTTTGATAAATGAAGAAGAAAAGGTCTCCATCGTATTGTTCTGTCTGATTTTCTTTCTATAGCCATTCTGATTAAGAAAAACAGCCATTCTGATTAAGAAAAACAGCGATTGCTCCAATCCCCATCGTTGTATTAACAAATTTATCATAGATCAGACGGATAATAGGTGCTTCATCCTCTGCTATCTGTAATTCCCCATCTACTAGCTTATACCCATAAGGAGCAAATCCACCGTTCCATTTTCCTTCTCTTGCTTTCTGCCTACGACCTTCCATGGTCTGAACAAGAATATTCTCACGCTCAATTTCAGCTACCGCTGACAATACGGAAATCATCAATTTTCCTGCATCTTTTGAGCTATCTATTCCATCTTCCACACAGATCAGATTCACACCAAAATCCTGCATTCTCTGCAAGGAGCTTAAAACATCCGCCGCATTTCTTCCAAATCGGGACAGCTTAAAGACAAGAACAAAGTCTACCTTATCCTTACCACTTTCAATATCACAAAGCATCTGTTGAAACTCAGGTCTTCCTTCTACACTTTTACCAGATTTACCTTCATCAGTATATTCACCAGCAATCACCATTTCCTGATAGTCTGCATATTTTTTCAATTTATCTTTTTGTGCATCCAGACTGTATCCTTCCACCTGCATGGAAGTGGATACTCTGGTATAGATGTAGCATTTCAGTTGTTTCTTCATCAGCATTCCTTCCTCTACTTTTTTATTCGTGAATTCCACATAAGGCTTTTAGCATTTCTTCAAATGGAACAATGTAGTCTTTCCCTATTTTCCTTAGAAGACGATTCTGTTCGTATGCCTCATATGCCTGAATTGTCTCGTCTTCCCTCCATGCATACTCCCAACGATAACCCATATCTAAAATCATACGAGAAATATTTCCTGTTATCTGCCGGTCAGCTTTCTCGGCAAAAACAATACTATCAATATTGCTCATATAATGGACAATTTCTTCCGTGTTAACATTGCCTACCTCAAGCGTGTATGGCAGTGCTTCCATCACAAGCTCTGAAAATTTATCCTTATTTCTTGGCAATTTATTTCTAAACAGCAAGCAATACATGGTTTTATCATTCATAAGAACGATGGTGTTACGCCCATCCACCTTAGCAATATGTCCATGCCACGAATAAAATGGTTTGTCCTCTATTGCAAGCTGCACTGGTGTAGCAAAATCTGTTTTATTCAGTTTTAGTGCTGTCTGAAATGCCTTTGAGCAATATATTATCATAAAATGTTAATCCTCCTCTATCCATGAAATCGAATTGTATCTACTAATATTTTACCGTTTACAATTGTCCCAACTTTATTTTATCATCGTTCCAACCTATATTCAATTACTATTTTATCTAATCTTTATAAGACAGAGCATTGCAGGTAATCGTCGAAATGCTCTATCTTACGAAATTCACTTGATACAAATTTCTTCTATGCAGCTCTGCATCGATAAGCAGAAAAACATTTCACATAGGCGGTGAATCTTGATTTCTTTTCATCCGTATTCTCTGTCCACCGCTCTGGTCGGTATTGTATTTCTCTCTCAATATCTCGTAAAATTTTGGAGCAATACTTTTCCATTATCTTAGCCATTAATCTGCAACATCGCTCAAATTCCTTGTTCACTGGCATCTCCCTTCTTTATTTTTTATTAAATATTTTCTTTTTCTGTATTATTATTGCATTTGCACTGTAATCGGCTATAAAACTTTTTGTATCATTTATATAATAACTGCATTTCAAATTTTCCGATAGAAACAAGGCTGGTGCATTTTACTTTTTTCAAACCAACTTCTGGTGTTTTTTTATCTAATTTCTGTACATAATTAACACTTTTAGTTTTAAAAAGAGTGTTGGAGCACGGCAAGTTACGCAATAGCGACGTCTCCGTCCTATCGCAACTTGTCAGGGGTTAAAATCCCCTGAAACCCCTAATGTATTTCATATGGCTACACTTTCTATAGCCAATATTGTATGCTGGCTGTACTTTTTAAAGCCAACAAAAGATACTGGCTATACTTTTTGTAGCCATAATTGGAAATGTAAATTATGACTCCATATTACATACCTTACTTGGCTTCACTTTTTATAGCCATTTTTCCTAAATGGCTACATTTTCTGTAGCCAACTCATATTTTTGGCATCACTTTTTGAAGCCATTCTCTGTAAAACAACGAAAAAAGGTAGTCATAGTGACTACCTTTTTCGTTATTCTATTTCAACTCTGGCAAACCCAATTCCTTTAAAAATTGATTATGTCTTGTTTTTGCTTTAATAATCTCTTCTTCAATGCTGTCTAAATTTATCTTTACTTCTGCAAGATCAATAATTTCTTCTTCCGCCGCTGTACTCACATATCGAGAAATATTCAGATTAAAACCATTCTTCTCAATTTCTTCCATAGATACACGACGAGAGTATTTTTTATCATCTTCTTTACGAAATTGATACGTCTCCACAATCCTATCAATATGTTCTGGCAAAAGAACATTTTGACGTTTACCTTTTTCATAGTACTCGCTTGCATTTATAAACAGCACGTCATCCGGTTTTTTACACTTTTTGAGCACAAGAATACAAACTGGAATCCCTGTAGAGAAAAACAAATTGGCAGGCAAGCCAATGATTGTATCAATATTTCCATCTTTGAGTAACTTGGTTCTAATCTTTTCTTCTGCACCACCTCGGAATAAAACACCATGTGGCAAAATAATTGCCATTGTTCCCTCGTCACTCAAAAAATGAAATCCGTGCAATAGAAAAGCAAAATCTGCTGCTGACTTTGGTGCAAGCCCATAACTTTTAAAACGGAAATCTTCTGCAAGAGTATCATCAGGCTCCCAGCGATAGCTAAATGGCGGATTTGCTACTACAGCATCACACTTCAATTTTTTAGCAGGATTCATTTCGTTAAGTACTGGCCAATCATTAAGCAGTGAATCTCCATGGAATATTTGAAACTCTGAATCTTTAAACCCATGGAGTAACATATTCATACGTGCAAGGTTGTATGTTGTAATATTTTTTTCTTGCCCATATATCTGACCAATACTATTTGGCTCAAGTTGCTTTTTTACATTGATGAGCAGTGACCCTGATCCACAAGCAAAATCCAACAAATTATTAATAAACTTCTTTTTCCCAGCACTAGGGTTTTGACTATCAAGTATGACGATCCTAGAAAGTATGGTGGAAATCTGCTGTGGTGTATAGAATTCCCCTGCTTTCTTACCGGAACCAGCTGCGAATTGACCTATCAAATATTCATACGCATTACCCAATAAATCAATCTCGTTGGTGAATTCAGAAAGTCCCTCAGCAATTGCAGTTATAATTGAACACAGAGTTTCATTACGCTGTTGATAGGTTTTTCCAAGTTTGTCTGAGTCGAGATTAACTTCTGAAAACAAGCCACGAAAAGTACTATCAAAAGATTCATTTTCAATGAATTTAAATCCACTTTGTAAGTTTTTCAAAAGTTGCTTATTTTGAGTTCTTGCTAATTCATAAATATTACTCCATAAATATTGTGGCTTTATAACAAAGTGAACCTTTCTGCGCATTTGTTTTTCAAAAGTTGCCACTTGATCTAAATTTCTAATGTACCAAACACTAAGAGGGGTCAGCTTTCGACTCTGCAGTAAAATTTCATATTCATCAATACACATCTGCCTTGCTTTTTTAATAACCTCTTTGTCAGTTTCATTTTCTTTTACAGGCAATTTAGTTACCGTTAACGCCTCGAAGTAACTGACAACCCGTTTCTTTAATTCACTGATAACTTCATTCTGTATTTCAATGGTAACGGCTTGTTCTATCTCTATTTCACAGTCAGCATAATCGCTACCAAGCTCTTTTTTTACAGCCATTTCATAATTGTCAGAAAGATACCTCAAAAAAAGAAACGACAACATATAATCACGAAAATCGTCCGCATTCATAGCTCCACGCAGTTTGTCAGCAATTCCCCAAAGGGTGGCGCCTAATTGTTTTTGTTGTGAATCATTCATTCTTGCTCCTCCTGAATTTGACCATTTTCAAACAATTTCTGGTTGAAATTATAGTCTTCTAAAAAATTATTAAGTATATTTTTGAAATGCTGCTTGTTTTCCTCAACCATTTCTTTGGGTTCAAACAAAGAATAGTTTCCGTGGCTCAACAGGTTTACTATTCTTGTGTATATGGGCTCATATTCTTCATCACCTTTCCTAATACATGAAGAAAAGTGAGCATAGCCATGGAATGATGCTGTTTTTTCCAGTATATTTCTAAGAATATTGAAATGGTATGTATATAAGGCACCTGAATCAGACGCTTTTTTCAGTTCCTTTAACAATGCAACATGGTGAAAAAAGGGTGTCTTAGTAGTATCTTTCAATATATATGATCCATTAGCAGTATTCTTTTGTAAAAACAATTGCTCTGCTTTATTAATTTCATTACACAAAACATTAAAAAACAATGTATGATGTGATGAAACTATTACTTTTATATTATTACCACTCATCAGTTGGGCTAAATGACTTGCTACAGCAATTACATTATTATCATCTAAGGAAGAAATAGGGTCATCTATGTAGATGTATTTCACCCAACTGTATGAATCTACGTTATCTACTACCAACTGTACAATAGCTAAGAAAAAGCACCATACAAAGATATTTTCTTCTCCACGAGATACCTTAATATTTTCTGCTTGTTGAAGTGTTTCCTCTATTAGTACTTCTCTAAAAAAGCTAATCGCTGAGTTCTCATAGTCAATAGTAAAATCAAAATCAGCATATCGTTGTAGTAATGGGCGAATCCTACTCTCCATTTCAAGTTCCTTAAGTCCTGCAAAAAAACGAGAATTACTATTTAACTTTAATAGGCGCTCAGTATCATTTTCCAGATCATTGTCCCAATAGAAAAGGTCTTCCGTAAAAGCGTTGTAGTATAGAGTGTCAGCCGTTTTTTCTCCTGTTTCTTCATTGGAATTTTGCCCCAATGACTTAAATTCAACCGAAAGTCTTGTTTTACCGGTTCCATTATAAGCAAACAACACAATATACTTCTTTTCATCTAACAACATTCTGAAATACTCGGCAATTTCTTTAACGGAATCAAACTCCTTATTTCCTACTCTTTTAAGGATGAAGTCTATTTTCACCAGTGCTTCTGGCGATATGCCCTCTTTTAAAGTATATTCTACTGAGCCTCTGGCTTTCCTATAGTTCTCTATAATTATTTTTTTGTATTGCTGAAAATCGTTGTTATTCAGCTTCTTGTTTGTCAACTTGCTAAATTCCTCTTTAGTAAATCTTTCCGGAACGTTTATACTCATTGTTTCACCTCCTTAATAGAAGGGAATAATCCTTGCATCAACCCGTTTTTATGGACTTTTAGGGTTTCAATTTTTTTTACTTGTGTTGTAATTTGGTCATCAAGGGAAGACAAACAGTCGGCAATTTTTTGTTGTTCGACAAATCGCGGAAGATATATGGGCATATCAGTAATCATCGACATTCTAACAGAGTCCACAGAGTTTTTTGCACTTAACTGCTTTACACGCTTTTGAAAATGCTCAGAAAAATAATAATACACAAATTTTCCATAAACTCCCTTCCGAAAATTATATATACAATAAACTCTCTGGTGAAAATCAAATTTTCCGATTATATAATGAAAATTTTTTCCAACACCGACGCCGTCTCCTGATGTTAATATAGCTTCGCAGTCAAACGTATACGTGTCTATACATTCAACTGTTTGAGAACGTACAAAAAATGGATACTTACCTTTATTAATTTTGTTTTGAGTATCTTTATTTCCTGTCGTTACTTTTGCAAAGTCTTTGATTAATTTCTTCTCCCAGTCTCCATCACTCGTAAACTCTGGAAATCTCCATTCGGGAACGTTTTCACCATCAGAAGGAAATAGCTTTTGCATTAATCCTTTTTTGTAGTTTTTAAGAACTGTTAACTTTTTATCCTCGACTCTAATAAGATCGTCAAGAGAAGATAGGCAGTCAGCAATTTTTAGTTGTTCTTTTTTATCTGGTATAGGTAGCAATATAGCAGAAAACTGACTATAGCTTACCATTTTACCGTCTCTTATTCCCTCAAGGTCTTTATTTAAATCTTGAATAAATCTGTAGGATTTAAAATAGTGCTTATAATACTGTTCTACAATATCAGTTTTTTTTCGTAAAATTATATATGCTGGACTACATATACCATGGTAAACGGAATACTCTATTC
The DNA here is from genome assembly GCA_029239935.1 of Clostridia bacterium. The sequence continues at coordinate 7,324 of JARBTY010000096.1, forward strand.
CACCTTGAAATGATCTTAAGCTTATTATAAAGTCACCTTTTTCCACAACTTTATAGCCTTCAAGGCTTTTTTCTGTCACCGATACAGTATAATCAATTTCATCTCTCGGAATCGCTCCATATTCTTGTGTAATAGCAAGTACAGGTAAATCTGCGTTATGATTTTTATTACTTATTGGTTCAAAAATCAAGTTGCCATTTTCACAAATAACTGGACCGCTAGCAGCAAACTCTGGAAACCTATACTTCGGCCATAATGCTGTTTTTTCTTTCTTACTCATACGCTTTTAACCCCACAATCTCACGTCCACCAGCTAATTTTTTAAGTAGCGGAATTAAATCTTCCATAAGTTCCAATTCTTTCTTCGTTCTATCTCGCCAACTAAGGTCGAGTGGCTCAAGCAAATCACTGAGCTTTTCGCCATCAAAAATCATTCTTTCCATAATTGCATCAACAAAGGCTTGTAGGGATGACGCTTCAATTCCATGCTTATCAGATACAGAAACAAGCTCCTTAGCAGATTTCTCAGCTTTGAATTTCTGGTAACCGTCTCTTATGGCTTTTTCATCTAATCCTTTTCCTGCTTCCAGTGTGTTGATATATTCTTCTATATCCTCACGCTCATCCATTAGGTTTGAGGTCGAACTAATTAAGTCTATCAGCTCTTTCTTTGTCATTTTTTCTCTTTTTGGCGCATCAGGCTGTGTATACTGAGAAATTAGTGACATGATATAATCATAGTCAATAATGGCAGAGGAAAACAGAACAAACTCAAAATCAAGCTGTTCTACCTCAGGTGCTTTGTTCTCAATATCCTTGCCTTGTTGTTCCTTTAGTCTCCCGGCTGTTTCGAGATATGCTCCTCGGAATGCTCGCATGGTGTCCTCTGGCAATAATTCTGCAATTAACGCAGCTTGATCTTCTTTAATATCGGTGTATTGGTCAAGCTGCGTTTTCAGACGTTGTACCTCTTTGAACTTATCAATAAACTCCGCACGTGCTGTATCACCCTTAAGGTTGCTCACTTCTTCCGGCTTACACTCAAGCCCCTGTGATGCCATAAATTTCTCAAGTTCTGCCACTGCTTCATCCAGTTTCTTAACCACAACAGGAGCTGGGTCAACCAGCCAAATTTCTTTGACTTTTTCACTGTTTTCCTTGCCTGAAAAAAGTTTAATAGCAGCATTGACCTCATTTTCATGACCTCTAAAGTCAATAATATTTCCATACGGTTTTGTTGGGTTCAATACACGATTCGTTCTTGAAAAGGCCTGAATCAATCCATGTTGCTTGAGATTTTTATCAACATACAAGGTATTTAAATACTTTGAGTCGAAGCCCGTTAACAACATATCAACAACAATAACAATGTCTATCTTATTTTCATGAGAATAATCCGCATTAGTGTATTGCTGGTCTTTAATACGTTTTTGAATATCTTGATAATATAGGTCAAAAACATTTATGCTATGGTTTGTCTTATATTTAGTGTTGTAGTCATCAATAATTAGCCTTAATGCTGCCTTTTTCTTATCCGGCTCCTGCTCGTTATCCTCTTTTTCCTGTATAAGGTCTTCTTGGAGCTGTTTCACATCCTTATTACCTTCAGCAGGGGGAGAAAAAACGCAAGCAATGTTAAGAGGAATAAATTTGTCATCATTTTTTTTACGCTCGTCTTGTAGTTCTTTGAATAATTCGAAATATTTGATAGCTTCATTAATACTTGCTGTAGCAAATATAGCGTTATAACGTCTGTTGTAAGTTGATGCGTCATGCTTGGAAAGAATTGCTTCAGCTATCCTCTTTTTGCTTATTTCCGAATCTGCTTTTGCTGCTTTTTGATCATTATCGGGTTTGAAATAATCGATATGAAAACGCAGTACATTGCCATCATCAATAGCATTGGTTATAGTATAAGCATGAAGCTCTTGCTGGAAAACGTCCTCGGTTGTTCTATAAGAACCTATAGTGCCATCAATTTGCTTATATGTTGAATTTTCCTCAAAAATAGGCGTTCCGGTGAAGCCGAAAAGCTGTGCTTTTGGGAAAAATGTTTTTATTGCATCATGATTATCGCCAAATTGAGAGCGATGGCACTCATCAAAAATAATAGCCATACGCTTATCTTGAAGTTTTTCCAATCTTTCTTTAAAAGTGAGTTCTCCTCTTCTTTTTTTCTCTTGATTACGTTTACTATCTTCATCAAGCGCAAGACCAAGCTTTTGAATGGTGGTAACAATCACTTTATCTTTATAATCATCAGACGTAAGGCGTCTAACCAAATTTTCGGTATTTGTGTTTTCCTCAACACAACCTTCTTGGAACTTATTGAATTCTAAACGTGTTTGCCTATCAAGATCTTTTCTATCAACGACAAATAAACACTTTTCAATTTCGGGGTTATCCTTCAAAAGTGTTGATGCTTTAAATGATGTAAGAGTTTTTCCGCTTCCCGTAGTATGCCAAATATATCCATTGCCACGATTTTGCTCAATACAATCCATAATTGCCCTAACAGCATAAATTTGATATGGACGCATAATCATTAATTTTTGCTCACTTACTACAAGTACCATAAATCGACTAATTAGTTGCCCAAGAGTACACTTTGGTAAAAATCTGGAAGTAAAATCATAAAGGTTGGTTATCTTTTTATTGTTTTCATCTGCATACTCGTAGATAGGTAAAAATCTTTCGTCTGCATTAAAACAAAAATGCTCTTTATGATTATTTGCAAAATAGTAAGTATTTGTTTCGTTACTTACAATGAAAAGCTGCATAAAGCATAGCAATGAATTCGTATAGCCGTTACCTTGATCGTTTTTATAATCAACTATTTGCTCCATTGCTTTTTTAGGTGTAATTTGCAGAGTTTTTAGTTCAATTTGAACAACGGGAATCCCATTGATAAGGAGCATAACATCATAGCGATGATTGCTGTTATCTGTGTTAATACGCAACTGATTGACCACTTCAAACTCATTTTTACACCAGTCTTTGATATTAACAAGTGTGTATTGCAAAGGAGTGTCATCGTCACGTTTGAAAGTATTCATTTCTCGGAGTGTTGTAGAAGCAGTAAAAACATCTGCTGTCACAATACTATCACGCAGACGTGAAAATTCAGAATCACTTAGTTTCACACGATTTAAGCTTTCGAAGTGTTTTCTAAAATTAGCTTCTAGAGAAGCTTTATCTCGAATATCTTCCCGATATATGTATTTTAAATCCTGCAACTTTTGTATAAAACTCATCTCGATCTCTTTTTCGGATTTCATAGCTATCTTCCTTCCAATTCTAATTTTACAAAATCATCATAAACTTCAATCACGGACATACTCAATTACGTCAGTAAGTTCGCAATCTAATTCTTTGCATATATTATTTAAAAGTTCTAAATCAATCCGCTTGGCTTTTTCGTTATATAAATCTCCAATTGTGTTTGGTCGTACTCCCACAAGTGCAGCGAGTGATTTTCTTGTCATTTTCTTTTTTCCCAATAATTCAGATAGTTTTATTCTAATCATCAATAACACCTCAAAGTGAAATAACGTTTTTTGATATAAAATAACACTTTTATAATAGCACAGGACTTATTAAAATTCAACCACTGCGTAACGTTTACGTTGAGTTTAATATTCAATAAGGAGCCTGAAAATCAATTCAGACTCCTTATTCATTCAAGTTAGTTAAACACATTCATTGCATCCACATACCCCTGTAACCCATCAGGCTTCATCGCATATGATATATAATTTACAGGCTCTTCTCTTGCTAATCTAACCAGATAACCTACATCTTCTGGCTCATCAAATACAACCTGTGCATTTGCCTTGCCACATTCTATTACCAGTTCGTTATCATCTTTATCTTTCATAACTACTGCATCAAGAACCGAATCGTAATAATATAGATTATAGTCCATCTATTCCACCTCTAGCCTTAGCTAACCATCCCAAAATGTTTCAACGCTTCCACAATCGCCTTTTCCTTTTCTTTCGGGCAATTCGGTTGCTTCGCATCCTCCGACTTAGCCAAGTTATAATTCTCTCCAACTTCCAATCCACATTTCCTTTTTACCTGTGAAATATACAGATTAGAAACCTTCAATCCATGCTCTTTCAAAACATAGTCCTTAATCTCAGCATAAGTAGCTTTCGTCTCCGCGCTTGTAACGTCCAACTCATCTAAGTCCAAATCTACTTCAATCTTATCATTCGGTTTTTGTTTGGACAAAAGAACAACCGTCTCCACGTGCACACTATGCCCAAACTGATCCACCGCCTGCACTCTTTTCATCTCATACCCTCTACCGCACAGATACTTTAAATCTCGTGCCAGT
>JARBTY010000010.1 GCA_029239935.1 Clostridia bacterium
CCTCAATTTTACTTTTGCTGCCTCGGACATCTCCATATCTATATCCACATTATTGCCATCCATACGATAAGCATAATTTTGTTTGTCTATGTAAACCTGGGGATTAATTTTATCAATCTTAATGTTGTTTATCCCTTTTTTATCTATTTCTTTCTCCAAAAAAACTTCAAATGCGACATCTTTCCTCTTATAGCCCGGTGTGTCTTGATTACTTACATTATCACTAATTACACTATATTTGAGCATAGCAGCGTCAAGTACTTTATTCATTACATCTATATTTCCAAACAGCTCCACTTAAAAGCCCCCCTCCACTGCAAATTATCATATACGGCTTTAAATACTCTTTTCATTCAAGATAATACATCTTTCGTATTATAAATTCAATTATATATTTATATAGTGTATAAATCAATAAATATTACAAAGTAACCCACAAAAACACATGTTATATTTTGTCAAATTTTTAGTATTTCTATTATCCAACATGCCCCCCTCTCACTGGCACTATCCCAAAAAAATAGAGCCATAGTGTAATACCATGACTCTACAATTCATACTTATATACATCACAATTAAAATACACCCTATAATTACCCCATAATTACACGTATCACAAAATCACACCTATAGAAATACTAAAGGCGGGTCTATATGTGGTGTGTAATTATATATGCAGTATAGTATATATTGTAATTACTCATATATTATAATTATATACATGGCAACCCGACTATCATAGTTATTAAAACCTTAGACTCGTGGCTTTGCGTCTCTACCTTTCGATAAATTTGCCTTTAAAACAGTTATAATATTTATTTTATAATTATGCATTCATATGTAAAGATTATTACATATGATAAATCTTCTCTAATAATATAACATACTGCATTATTTTGTCAATATATCCATTAATAATAATAGAAATATTTTAAATATTATTCTTTTCAATAAAAAACAACGTTGTATTGTCTTATCTTGTTGTAAAATTAAGCATTTATATATTTTATAGTAATACCCTCGTGAGGATATGTCCATAAACCGCTGTCCAGCTATCCAATAAAGCCACCAAGCAACTACTCCCTATAATGGGTATAATATTTAGGACCTGCGTATTTGGCAGATGTGTTGTTTTAAGGGTATATATTCTCAAATTTGTTATCTCTAAATACAGTGCTGTGCCCAATATAATAACTGCCTGCAGTCCATAAACCAGTAGCGCAACCGCTACTCCCTTTACACCATAAACCATAATTGTACACGTTGTAGTAAAAGCGTAAGAAAAAACCATCACAAAAAGTGCTGCCATGCTGAGGGGTAAAGTGAAACTAAAAAAACCTAAAACCCATATGAGTGTCAGTTGTTTGATATAGCCATAGATACCCCCTATGAACCTCTCCATTTTAAAAATCACTTCATTATCAGATAAGATATAATTGTTGAGCATCAAAAAAATTGTTCTATTATTGTCCTTGACATAAAGTGCATACAGACTACCGCATATGATAGCGAGAACAAAAAGCACTGCTACAATGATGTCGTGGGTTAAATAGGACTTAAGCCTTGTACCATATTTTTTCTTCATGTGATATCCTCCATAAGAATTTATACCCTAAATCAAATTATGATACAAGCTGTTATTTTAGAACTATTTGTTTAAAAAATGCTGAGCTGTCAAAATACCTACTATGGTTTTGCTATCTTGAATCTCCCCTTCAAAAATCATATTGACCGCTTGTGATAGTGGATATTTTTCCAATGTAATGTATTCGTCTTCATCTAAATTCTGCTTTCCCTGCTTTAATTGTGTGGCTAAATAAAGGTGCAGCTTTTCATCACTAAAGCCAACCGCACTGAACATTGCACATATTTTTTCTATATGACCTGCTTTATAGCCCGTTTCTTCTTCAAGTTCTCTTACTGCACAATCATAAGGATCCTCTCCTCTTTCCAGTTTGCCTGCTGGAATTTCTAACAGTTCCCTATTATCCGCATTCCTATATTGCCTTACCAAAATAATTTCATTGTTTTCCGTGATAGGGACAATCGCCGTAGCCCCATTATGCAAAACTAAATCCCATTTAGTTACCTTTCCTTTTTCAATCTCTATCGTATCCTCTGCTACATCAAAAATCTTTCCCTTATAGACTATCTCGCGGTTGATTAGTTTCATCACCTGCCTCCTATTCCCTTGCCATTTGATTGGCTTTATGATAACAAGCTTCCATACCTTTAATAACACTGTTTCTAAATCCTGCTGCTTCTAGTGCTGTAACTGCCTGTATGGTTGTTCCCCCTGGTGATGTAACCGCATCTTTTAGCTCTCCCGGATGCTTTTGAGTCTGCAGAACCATCTCACAAGCTCCTTTTATAGCCAAAGCCGACATTTCATAAGCCATCGTACGGGGCATACCAAAGCTTACAGCTGCATCCGCCATAGCCTCAATAAACATATAGGCATAAGCCGGAGAACTACCGGAAGTTGCCACTACCGCTGCCATAAGTTTTTCGTCTACACGAATTGATTTCCCAAAACTATTAAAAAGCTCTAAAAAACCATCTATTTCTTCACAAGCGAACTCCCTTTCATGATAAGCATACGCTGTTACCCCTTCTCCTATAAGAGCCGGGGTGTTAGGCATTGTCCGTATGATCTTAGTCTTATCACCAAGAAGACCTTTCATCATGTCAATGCTATACCCTGGTGCTACAGTAATAACAACCTGCTCCTCTTTTAAATGGTTTTTAATTGCCTTGCAAACCTCTTGATAAAATTGTGGCTTTACAGATAAAACAATATATTTAACCTGCCCTATTAACTCTTCTAGCGTATTGCATAAGCTAATATTGCTATACGCCAAAAATTTGTCATAAGCAGCTTTATTATGATCATATACCGCTATTTTATCAAACTTACAATCGGCAATCGCTTTAGCCATGGCTCCGCCCATATTACCTATTCCAATAAACCCTATTTCTTTCATCTTGCCACTTCCTTCTTCAGTATTTTATATCGCCTATTATATCACCATACTTTCCCCTTGTGTTAATCTTTTAATAGGTTTATTCTTATATCTATGTTATACTTTAACTATAAATATCACTCAAAAAGGGGGATTGCTATGTGGATTTTATGGCTTATAGTAGGTATTGTCTTTAGTATTGCAGAAATGCTTTATAGTGGATTTTTTCTTATTTGGTTTGCAATAGGTGCCTTCTCTACCATAATTATTTCATTTTTTACTGAAAATGTCGTCTATCAAAGTATTGCCTTTCTATTTATTTCACTGACACTGCTCCTCACGCTCACTCGGTATTTTTCACAAAAATTCAATTCTAGTCACACAACACTTACTAATACAGATAGTTTAATTGGCCAAAAAGGTATTGTAACCACCGATATAGGAAAGGATAGCTTTGAAAGCGGACTCGTTAAATTAGATGGAGAAATCTGGACTGCGTCATCCAAAAATGGTGAAATAATCAAAAAAGGTGCTGTTGTAGAAATCCATGAAATAAAGGGAGTTCGTATTATCGTATCTGAAATCAAAACCCAAGGAGGACTCCCCAATGATTAGTACTATCGTTATTTTTATTTTGTTAGTTTTTATACTGATTGTAAGTTTTAGTTCTATCAAAATCATCAGACAATCCACGGTAGGTATTGTTCTAAGACTTGGCAAATTCAGTCGCAAGGCCGAAATAGGTGTGAACTTTATCGTTCCTTTCATTGAACAGGTGTATAAAGTTGTAGATTTAAGAGAAGTGGTGATAGATTTCCCGCCACAACCTGTTATAACGAAGGATAATGTTACCATGCAAATAGATACCGTTGTTTATTACAGAGTAACCGACCCCGTCTACTATATTTTTGAAATTGCCAATCCTATCAGTGCTATAGAAAATCTTACTGCCACTACACTTCGTAATATTATTGGTGATCTTGATTTGGATGAAACCCTCACTTCAAGGGATATTATCAATACCAAATTACGCGTCATTCTAGATGAAGCTACCGATAAATGGGGAATTCGAGTTAATCGTGTAGAACTTAAAAACATTCTTCCACCCAAAGATATCCAAGAAGCTATGGAAAAACAAATGCGTGCTGAAAGACAAAGACGCGAGTCTGTTTTGACTGCTGAAGGACAAAAAAGAGCCGCCATATTACTTGCAGAAGGAGATAAAGAATCCACTATTTTAGGAGCAGAAGCTAAAAAAGAATCTCTTGTGAGATCTGCCGAAGGCCAGAAACAAGCAGATATTTTAAGAGCTGAAGGAGAAGCGGCAGCTATTATGAGTATCCAGCAAGCTAAAGCCGAAGGTATTAAAGCTGTATTTACTGCTATCAAAGAATCCGGTGTAGATGATAATATTCTTGCTATCCGTTCGATGGAAGCCCTTGAAAAAATCGCAGAAGGTGATTCCAGTAAACTCGTACTCCCTTCCGATGCTATCAATTTCTTAGGTACCTTTAAAGGCATCAAAGAAGTCATGTCTTCTCACAAAGAATAAAATAAGGGCAGCCCAATGGGCTTGCCCTTATTTTATTCTTTTTAAACTCTTACATTACCTTCTACCCCTAAAATGTCTTTATTCATTTGTAATAATGGCTCAATAACATCCGCCATAAAATCTGTTACCTGCATAGCCGCACATCCAATAAAATTTTCTGGCTTTAATAGTTCATAAAGCTCTTCTTCTGTCATATTAAATGTACCATCTTTGATGATCCGCTCAATTAAATCATTAGGTCTTCCGTACTCCTTGACCTCTTTTGCAGCTTCCATAGAAAGCACCCTCACCTTTTCATGAAGTGCTTGTCTGTCTCCTCCGCGTTTAACACCTTCCATCAGTATCACTTCTGTGGCCATGAAAGGCAACTCTTCTTTAATGTGTTTTTCAATCACCTTTGGATAAACTACTAAACCTGATGCCACATTCAGATAAATTTCTAGTATTGCATCAATAGCTAGAAACGCCTCTGACACAGATATTCTTTTATTGGCACTATCATCTAATGTTCTTTCAAACCATTGAGTTGATGCAGTAATCGCTGGGTTTAAACTATCACAAATCACATAACGGGCAAGAGATGAGATACGCTCTGTTCGCATGGGGTTACGTTTGTAAGCCATCGCTGAAGATCCAATCTGATTTTTTTCAAAAGGTTCTTCTACCTCTTTCAAATGCTGAAGGATTCTTATATCATTGCTAAATTTATAGGCAGACTGAGCTATTTGGCTCAAAAGATTAAGCACCTGTGAATCAAATTTTCTTGTGTAAGTTTGTCCAGTAACAGGATATACCTCCTCATAACCCAATTTATTAGCAATGGTTTGATCAAGTTTTTTGACTTTTTCATAATCACCTTCAAACAAAGTTAAAAAGGTGGCCTGAGTTCCAGTCGTCCCTTTTGCTCCCCTAAGCCGTTTCTTTTCAAGCAGTGCACTAATCTCCGTTACATCTAACCATAAATCCTGCATCCAAAGGGTAGCCCTTTTGCCCACTGTAGTAAGTTGCGCTGGCTGAAGATGGGTAAATCCAAGGGTAGGCAAATCTTTGTAATCCAATGCAAACTTAGATAATTTATCAATGATGTTAATTAACTTTTTACGTATCACTTCTAGTGCTTCATACATAATGATGAGATCTGTATTATCCCCTACATAACAGCTTGTAGCTCCAAGATGTATAATAGGCATAGCTTTTGGTGCTTGCTCCCCATAAGCATGCACATGAGCCATAACATCATGGCGCACCTTGTTTTCCCAAGCTTCTGCTACTTCATAATTAATATCTTCCATATACTTCTTAAGTTCTTCTACCTGCTCCACTGTAACATTTAACCCTAACTCATGTTGTGTCTCGGCCAATGTCACCCATAATTTTCTCCAAGTTTTAAACTTTTTCTCTTCTGAGAATAAATAAAGCATTTCTTTGCTAGCATATCTGCCCTCTAAAGGACTTTTATAGGAATTTCTCATGTTATTTTTTCCTTTCAAAATAAATGTTATGACCTTATTATATTAAAAAATGATCTATTTTACAACTTTTATCGAACATTTATTTAAAAACAAGGTTATTTGTTCGGTATTTATTGCTAAAAGTAAAAGATAGCGATACTTTATGTATCGCTATCTTTATTTTGCATATTCGGTTGCTCTTGTTTCTCTGATGATACTCACTTTGATTTGTCCTGGGTATTCCAGATCATTTTCAATACGTTTAGTAACATCTCTTGCAAGTAGCACTAAACCATTATCATCTATTTCTTCAGGCACTACCATAATTCTAACTTCACGGCCTGCTTGAATAGCAAAAGATTTTTCCACACCTTTAAAAGATGTTGCAATTTCTTCTAATTTTTGAAGTCTCTTAATATAAGTTTCTAAAGTCTCTCTTCTTGCTCCAGGCCTTGCTGCTGAAATAGTATCTGCCGCCTGAATAATAACTGCTATTGCTGTTTCAGGTTCAATGTCTCCATGATGAGCTTCTACTGCGTTAATAACAATAGGATTTTCTCCATACTTTCGACAGAGATTTCCACCAATACTTACGTGTGAACCTTCAACCTCATAATCAACCGATTTACCAATATCATGCAGTAGTCCTGCCCGTTTAGCAATTCTAGTATCCAGTCCTAACTCAGCTGCAATAAGCCCCGCTAAGTTCGAAACTTCTATCGAATGTCTCAGAACATTTTGTCCATAGCTTGTTCTAAATTTCATTTTTCCTAACAACCTAATAAGTTCTGGGTGAAGTCCATGTACACCTGTCTCAAATGTCGCAGCTTCCCCTTCTTCTCTAATGAGCACTTCTACTTCTTTTTTAGCCTTTTCTACCATTTCTTCAATACGTGCTGGATGAATACGTCCATCTACAATTAACTTTTCAAGTGCAACTCTGGCCACTTCTCTTCTTATAGGGTCAAAACCAGATAAAATAACTGCTTCTGGCGTATCATCTATAATAAGATCTATTCCTGTTAAGGTCTCAAGGGTACGAATATTGCGTCCCTCTCTGCCTATAATCCTTCCCTTCATCTCATCGTTTGGTAAAGGAACTACAGATACAGTAGTATCAACCACGTGGTCTACCGCACATCTTTGGATAGCATTTGTTAAGATTTCTTTGGCTTTCTTATCTGCTTCTATTTTTGTCTTAGCTTCAATATCCTTAATTAATATCGCAGACTCATGTCTAACTTCATCTTCAATTGTCCTTAAAAGATATTGCTTAGCTTCTGTTAAAGTAAGTCCTGATATTCTCTCTAGCTCATCTAAATGTTTTTTATGAAGAAGATCTATCTCAGTTTTTACTTTTTCAATACTATCAATTTTTTGTTGAAGATGTTCGTCTTTTTGCTCTAGAATAGACGTCTTTTTATCAAGTGTCTCTTCTTTATGCACTAACCTTTTTTCTAACTGCTGAAGTTCATTTCTTCGTTCTCTAACTTCTTTATCAAGTTCATTTTTAATACGAATATTTTCTTCTTTAGCTTCTAAAAGCATTTCTCTTTTTTTAGCTTCCCCAGTTTTTATAGCATCGTCTATAATTCTTCGTGATTTTTCTTCTGCAGACCCAATTTGTGCTTCAGCTATACGTTTTCTATAAAATATGCCGCTAGAAAAGGCTATTATTCCAACTAATATAACTACAATCAATCCAACTATTATAAATATTATTTCACCACTATTGATATTTACCACCTCCCTGATTTTTAGCTATGTGCAAATAACAACATAATTGTATAACTTTTTAAAAATACTGTCAAGCATAGGGTGAGATATACCCTTAGAATATCTAAGACAAACTACACTTTTGTGCATGTTGCCACAGAATAACCTAAAAAAAAGATAGAGTTTCCTCTATCTTTTTTACTCTTCTAACGCCTCTAACAAGGATATAGGCTCTTCGGTGCGTTCATCGCCTTCTTTTTCATCTAAGGTTTTTATACCATAATGTACTCTTACTTTATTTTCTACTTCTCCAAGTACTTCTGGATGCTCTTTCATATAAACCTTAGCGTTTTCTCTACCTTGTCCCAGTCTAATATCCCCATAAGAATACCATGCGCCACTCTTATTAACGATATCTATGTTCGCCGCTAAGTCCAGCACATCTCCCTCTCTGGATATCCCTTCACCGTACATAATATCGAATTCAGCCTGTTGAAAAGGTGGTGCTACTTTATTTTTAACGACCTTAATCCTTGTGCGGCTGCCAATAAACTCATTACTTTGTTTTAAAGTCTCTATTTTTCTTACATCTAATCGAATGGATGCGTAAAACTTTAGTGCCCTGCCTCCCGTTGTTGTTTCATTGCTCCCAAAAGTAATACCTACTTTTTCTCGAAGCTGATTGATAAAAGTAACCGTACACTTAGATTTATTAACTACCCCTGTAAGCTTTCTAAGTGCCTGAGACATAAGCCTTGCTTGGAGCCCCATATGGGAGTCACCCATGTCCCCTTCTATCTCCGCCCTTGGCACCAATGCCGCTACCGAGTCGATTACCACTAAGTCAATAGCTCCAGATCTTACCATTGTTTCTGCAATTTCTAAAGCCTGCTCGCCGTTATCAGGTTGTGAAATATATAATTCATCGATATTAACACCTAATTTTTTAGCATAAGACGGATCTAGCGCATGCTCTGCATCTATAAAAGCTGCAATGCCGCCTTTTTTCTGCACTTCTGCAATCATATGCAAAGTAACAGTTGTTTTACCTGATGATTCTGGTCCAAACACCTCAATAATTCTTCCTCTCGGAATGCCTCCTACCCCTAAGGCAATATCTAAACTCAAAGAACCGCTAGGGAATGTAGATATATTTGTCTCAGTAGCTTCCCCAAGTTTCATAATAGAACCTTTTCCAAACTGTTTTTGTATCTGTAAAATGGCTGCATCTAACGCTTTTTTTGAATCATTATTCATCCTTTTCACCTCTTTTGTAATCGAACATTTGTTCTAAATTTATTATACCTAACTTTATACAAAATATCAAGCATTAATTTCTTTTAAATGCCTATAAACTTTAAATAATACATTTTTGACTGTTTTCTCCCTGATTCCTTGTCTGTCTCCATTGAGATACAGCTCATAGATATAGGTTTGCGCTTTAATAGCTAGCCCTATATAAACCAAACCTACTGGTTTTTGATCTGTCCCACCATTGGGCCCTGCTATACCCGTTGTAGCTAGGCCAATATCTGTTCCCGCTTTAAGCCTTATGCCTTCTGCCATCTCTTTTGCAGTCTGTTTACTAACAGCTCCACAAGTCTTAAGGGTCTCTTCTTTGACTGCTAAATACTTCATCTTGGCCTCATTACTGTACGTAACAATACCTTCCTTTAGATAAGAAGATATGCCGCTGCAGTTAACAAGGGTTGCTGTAAGCATGCCGCCGGTACAAGATTCTGCCGCTGAAATAGTATAGTTATGCTTTTTAAGAAGCTCCAATACCCTATTTTCAAGTGTGTCTCCATTATACCCGATTACATACTCTTCTAAACATTCACACACATCCTTTTTGATCTCCTCAGCGACCCTTATAGCTGTTTCCTGATCTTTGCCACAGCTAGTTATTCTGACAATGACCTCATAATTGCCTACATAAGGTGCCACCGTAGCCTGTTCAAACTCTCCCAAAAGGTGTGCAATCTTTTCTGACATCTCACTTTCACCAATACCAAATAACTTAATATCTAGTGTATGGTAGTAAGTAACTGCTGCTTGTTTGAAATACGGCAGGACATAGTTGTCCATCATGGGTCTCATTTCTTTTGGGGGACCTGGCAGCAGTACAATATGTTTTGTTCCCTTTTTTAAAATACATCCAGGTGCTGTCCCATTATCATTTTGTAATATATAAACATCTTCTGGGAAAGCTGCTTGTTTCTTATTACACTCCGGCATATATCTATTAAGTTTTTTAAAGTAATCTTGCATTTGCATCACGATATCTTGTCTCACAATCAATTCTCGATCAAGATATTGACAAATAGCTTCTTTCGTCAGGTCATCCTCGGTGGGACCAAGTCCACCTGTTACAAAAACCACATCTGTTCTTTGCAAAGCTTTGTCTAAGGCCTCTTGAATATCCTCCGAAACATCACAGGCTGCGCTGTGATATTTCGGCATCATCCCTATTGTCTGTATTTGTTTAGCTATATAACTTGCATTTGTATTAATCGTATGACCTGTTACAATTTCATTACCAACAGCTATAATTTCTGCTTTCATTGACTGCTTCCCTCCGTTTAGATGATTATAAATTGATTATACCACTCTCCATTTAAAAACGTAGTCATTTTTTGGTGTCTCTCATGATTAAAAGTTTTAAAAATTAGGGAATAGAAAAAGAAGGTAAATTAAATCTTACCTTCTAAACTATCATTTTCTTTTAAAAACTTCTCTCTGCATTCCCACGAACAAAAGAAGTGTTCCTTGCCCTCTTTAAAAACCCTATATGCCTCTTTTTTATCTATTTCTTGTCCACATATGGGATCACTTACAAGCTCTTTTAAAACTTCCTTTTTAAGTTCTGATGCTGCTTCATTTTTTTCTATAACTTTGATCTCACCATTGATAATGCTAATGCCTTGTATATTAGGATTATCTTTATGCATTTTCATAATTTTTCTTATTTTAAAAATATAGCGTGCTAGATTAACCAGACCTACTAATACAATTACCAAAAACATATTTAATACAAACTCCATGATATCACCTCATTCTCTATTGATCTTTTTATTATACAGGTTCAATATGAAAATTTTTTAAACAAACTCAACTTTTTTTATAATTTGTAGTTTATATTAAGCTATAATCATACCATTGTCAATTACCACTTCTTCTATTGTATACATTTTTTCAGTTATCATTCTAAATGAATAAACAGCCTGCTTATATTTTTATAATATAAGCAGGCCACTGCATATCCTATCTATTTTTACTGTTCCTCAGCTAAAATGTTCTCTGATTCATTTTGAGTTTCGATATACTTTGTAAATATCCTTTGAATCAAAAAAGACATCATCCCTACCACTATTCCCGGCATAACTAACACTAAAAACGGTGCCTTTAAAAAGAGCATAAAGCCCACATAAAGTATCAATGTGTTAATAAGAGTTGTTAAAATATGTCTGTGTGCCAGTACAAAAGCTGTTGTAAAAATAGTATAAGTCTTCATATTAAATCTTGAAAAAACTGCACAGACATAAATTGAAATATGAATCGTTTCGAAAATGAATACGATGGCCAAAGGAATAATAATCTTCATCATACCTGTTACATTTTGAGTCAAAATACCGTCTAGTCCTAATAAAAAATATAAAATGCAACTTATCCAAGCAATAATTAAAAGAATAGATATCGGAATAGATTGTTTGAAATTATCTTTAAAACTATTAAAATAATCTTTTGTCACATAAACGGGTTCTTTTCTTATCTTTTTGCCTAGTACATAAAATAAAGATGTTGTCGATGCACCTATTGTAATAATGGGAATACTACATATCCACCAATAGATGGACAGCATCATAATATCTGCCACTTCTGTCAGCCATGCCCATAGCGGGGCATCAAGATCAAAAAAATTGGACATTTACTTCATTCCTCCTCATATATCTTCAAGTACTCTAAGTATACTACATTTTATATATTTTTTCTATATTCATTGTTTAAAAAGTGTTTTACGACAATATACTCTATTTTATATAAATAGGTATACAATTGATAAAAGTGACTATATACTATACCTGTATGATTAATAATAAATATTTTTATATAGGTATTGAATTATACAGGTATTTATGTATAATTATACGTAAATACTTATATATATTTAATACAATTCAAGGAGGACTTCTATTATGAAAGAAAAAGTTGTTTTAGCTTATTCAGGTGGTTTAGATACATCTGTTATCATCCCTTGGTTAAAGGAAAATTATGATTATGAAGTGATTGCTGTATGCATAAACGTTGGACAGGATGCAGAGCTTGTAGGCTTAGAAGAAAGAGCGCTTGCTATGGGCGTTAGTAAAGTTTATGTAGAAAATGTAAAAGATGAGTTTATGAAAGACTATGTGTTTCCAATGATCCAGTCTGGCGCAATTTATGAGTCTAAATATTATCTTGGAACTTCTATTGCCCGTGCGATTATTGCTAAAACTTTAGTAAATGTAGCGCTTAAAGAAGATGCGACTGCGATTTGTCATGGTTGCACTGGTAAAGGCAACGATCAAATTCGTTTTGAACTGGGTATTGCGGCTCTTGCACCTCATCTTAAAGTTATCGCCCCATGGCGCATATGGGATATTTCTTCCCGTGAAGAAGAAATCGCTTACCTCGAAGAACGCGGCCTGCCTGTTCCTATGAAAAAGGAAGACAGCTACAGCCGTGACCGCAACATGTGGCATATTTCTCACGAGGGCTTAGAACTTGAAAACCCATGGAATGCGCCTCATTATGAAACCTTATTAAAATTAGGTGTGTCACCTGAAAAAGCTCCTGATGCACCCACTTTTATCAGTTTAACCTTTGATAAAGGTATTCCAACTCATTTAGATGGTGTAGCTATGGAGCCTTCTGCCTTACTTGAAAAACTCAATGAATTAGGCGGCGCTAATGGTATTGGTATCGAAGATATTGTAGAAAACAGAGTGGTAGGTATGAAATCCCGCGGCGTATATGAAACACCTGGCGGCACCATACTCTACAAAGCCCACGAGGAGCTTGAACATTTAACTTTAGACCGTGAAACTTATCGATTTAAACAAGGCGTAGCTCTTGAATTTGCAGATCTTATCTACAATGGCAAGTGGTTCACCCCTCTTCGCGAGGCACTTCAGGCCTTTGTTGAAAGTACTCAGACCGTTGTCACTGGCGAAGTCAAACTCAAACTTTATAAAGGTAATATTATTTCACAAGGGGCGCAATCTCCATTCTCTCTGTACAGTGAGGATTTAGCCAGCTTTACAACTGGCGATCTTTATGACCACAAAGATGCAGGCGGTTTCATTACTTTATACGGTCTACCCCTGCGCGTAAGAGCACTTATGCAGAAAGCCCGCGTGTAATAAACACCATCCGCTTAACCACTACACTCAACAAGGAGGTCACTTATGAAATTATGGGGCGGAAGATTTGCCAAAGAAACAAATACCTTAACGGATCATTTTAACTCTTCTATATCATTTGATGCCAGACTTTATAAACAAGATATCCTTGGCAGCATAGCCCACGTGTCTATGCTTGCCAAACAATCTATCATTCCCCTTAAGGATAGTGAACTCATCAAAGAGGGGTTATTAGATTTATTAGCAGATATAGAGCAAGGCAATGTATTATTTGATGAAAAAATGGAAGATATCCATATGAATATAGAAGCACTGCTTATTAAACGAATCGGCGATGTCGCCAAAAGAATGCATACCGGACGCAGCCGTAACGATCAAGTTGCTCTGGATGTAAGGATGTATGTTTTAGATGAAATAAATGAAATGAAAGCTATGCTTCTTAGTCTTATGGGGACTCTGGCCCAGTTATCTGAGAAATATATTTCTGTTATTATGCCAGGTTATACTCATTTGCAGCGTGCTCAGCCTATAACCTTTGCACATCATCTGATGGCCTATTTTGAAATGCTTAAAAGAGACTTTGCCAGATTAAATTTCACCTATTCTATGACTAATTCATTGCCTTTAGGCAGTGGCGCCCTTGCAACCACTACTTATCCTTTAGATAGAGATTTTGTAGCTTCTGAACTGGGTTTTGACAGTGTGTGCGAAAATAGTCTAGATGGTGTGTCTGATAGAGATTTTTGTCTTGATTTACTTTATAGCCTTTCTACACTCATGATGCATCTTAGCCGATTCAGCGAAGAGATTATTTTATGGAGCTCCCATGAGTTTCATTTTATTGAGTTAGATGATGCCTACAGCACAGGCAGCTCTATTATGCCGCAAAAGAAAAATCCTGACATCGCTGAGCTTGTCCGTGGTAAATCTGGCAGAGTTTATGGTAACTTAATAAGCCTTTTGACAACTATGAAAGGTCTGCCATTAGCTTATAATAAAGACATGCAGGAAGACAAAGAGCGTATATTTGATAGTATTGATACACTTAAAATGTGCCTGCCTATATTTAACGAAATGCTTAAAACAGCCACTATTTGCGAAAAAAATATGTATCAGGCAGCAGCTGGCGGTTTTACTAATGCGACAGATGCTGCAGATTATCTTGTAAAAAAAGGTTTAGCTTTTAGAGATGCTCATGAAGTTATTGGTAAACTAGTTTTACACTGTTTAAATGAAAAAATATCATTGGAAGAACTTCCACTTGATGTGTACCAGTCTATTCACCCTATATTTGATGCAGATGTTTATGAAGCAATTTCTTTAGCTACATGTGTTAATGAACGTAAAGTTAAAGGCGGGCCTAGCACCTCTGCTGTTTTGACTCACATCCATCATGCAAAGGTGTTTTTAACTGAAAATCAACTATCCTCATCGATTTAAAAAGTCACAAATAGGCTTAACTGTGAAATAATTGATGACTTCATCAAGATAAAATTCCATAGTTCTTATAAATTGACTTGCTTTTTTATCATTTAAAGGCATATGAAGCTGCCAAAGCTCATAGAAATGGACAGCCTCTGTTCTGGAGCACATCCTATAAAAGTCATCAATAAAATGGTGCTTATTGTTATTTATGCTCAAGCAGCTGCAGCTATCTTCCAAAGCTGCAGCTGCTTCTTCATAAGCACCTTTATCTTCGTCGATCAAACTGTAAAAGAGGGTTACTATTTCTTCTTTATCTATAGCGATTTTAATATGGGGATTGAAGTGATAAAGCACATTTCTATACGGCTGATTCAATTTTAAAATAGCATAGTCAAATAGGTCGGCACGGCTTGCTATAAAGTCTATCAGTGCTTTACAGCCTTTCACCTTTATCATTTTTTCAAAACGCCACTTATTATCTTGAAAAATGTAAATAGACATTTCATCCACCTGTTCACAGCTATTATAAACCTGTTTCATCAAATACATGGACCACATTCCTTTTTATTTAAAAGTATAGCCTAAATCAAATCATTCCAAACAAAAGAGAGCAGCTTGTATGCTGCTCTCTTTTGTTTGGAATGATTTGAAATCCGATTTTCTATTTAAGGAGCTTTTCTATTTTAAAGACACATATACCTAAAGGCGGAATACTCATCTCTATGCTATAAGGCTTGTTATGCCACGGGTTTTCCTGGGCACTGACTTTATCATTAACAACCCCTGTCCCCCCATAACACTGGCTGTCACTATTTAAGACCTCTGTATAAACTGCTTTGTCAGGAACGCCTATACGGTAATCCTGCCATGTCACAGGGGTAAAATTGACAATTACCACCAGCTTGTCCTTAGGTGAGAGCCCCTTTCTTACAAAAGATACAATGCTTTGATCCCTATTGTCACAATCAATCCATTCAAAATTTTCATAGCCATTGCCTATTTCCCACAGACATTTATTGTTTTTGTAAAGTGTATTAAGTTCTTTGACAAACGCCTTAATGCAGGCATGGGGTTTGTACGCCAGAAGTCCCCAATCCAGTTCACCGTCTTCATTCCACTCTTTTGTCTGTGCAAACTCATTGCCCATAAATAGCATTTTTTTACCAGGATGCATAAACATATAACCATAAGCTGCACGTAGATTAGCAAATTTTTGCCACTCATTTCCAGGCATTTTATAAATCATAGAACTCTTTCCATGTACCACTTCATCATGGGATAATACTTGAATAAAATTTTCACTAAATGCATACATAAGACTAAAGGTAATCTTTTTATGATGGTGTTTTCTGAAATAAGGATCTAATTTCATATAGGAAAGAAAGTCATTCATCCAACCCATATTCCATTTGAACCCAAACCCCAGTCCACCTGCTTCAATAGGATGAGATACCCCTGACCAAGAAGTAGATTCTTCTGCAATCATCATAATACCTGGCACCTCCCTATATGCGGCTTGATTGAGCTCTTTCAAAAACACTACAGCATCTAAATTCTCTCTGCCCCCATGTTCATTCACAATATGATCCCCTTCTCTGCCATAATCCAAATACAGCATAGAGGCTACTGCATCCACTCTTAAGCCATCAATATGATATTGTGTTAGCCATGATAGTGCGTTTGCAATAAGAAATGCTTTTATCTGTGGTTTGCTGTAGTCAAAAATAAGTGTTCCCCATTGCGGATGGTGCGCCTTCTTTTCATCTATGTATTCATATAAAGGCTCTCCATCAAACTTCTCCAGTGCAAAGGCATCCTTAGGGAAATGCGCCGGTACCCAGTCCAAGATGACACCAATATGATGTTTATGCATAGTATCCACTAAATATCTGAAATCGTCTGGACTCCCATATCTGCTCGTTGGTGCGAAATACCCTGTCACCTGATAGCCCCATGAACCATCATAAGGATGCTCTGTAATACCCATGAGTTCAACGTGGGTATAGCCCATCTCTTTGACATAGACCGCAAGATGCTCCGCTACTTCTCTATAGGTATAAAAGGCACCATCGGTATGCCTTTTCCATGAACCTATATGAAGTTCATAAATAGATACAGGTTCTTTATGGTACTGTTTATTTTTTCTCTTTTCAAGCCAATTTTTATCCTTCCACTTATAATGGTTCAGGTTATAGACAATGGATGCCGTATTAGGTCTTATCTGACTGTATCTTGCATAAGGGTCTGCTTTATATAATAAGATGTCCTCTCGGGTTTTTATCTCATATTTATAAGCATCTAACGCCTTAATATCTGGAATAAAAAGTGCCCATACACCCGTTCCTTCGATATACCCCATAGGATGTCGTCTGCCATCCCAGTTATTAAACTCACCAACTACGCTCACCCGTTTTGCATGAGGTGCCCAAACAGCAAAAACAACACCTTCTATCCCCTTGATTGCTTTAAAGTTGGCTCCAAGCTTATGATATACTTTATAATCTATTCCTTGATTAAATAACTCAAAGTCTTCTTTGTTAAATAGTTCGTCAAACTGATAAGGATCTGTATAAATCCAGCTATTTCCCTGAGCATCTTCACATTGAAGCTGATATAAAAATTTATTTTTTCTCCTCTTGATAATGCCCTCAAAAATACCTTTTTCTCCTCTAGGTTTTAAAGCATATCTTTTAGTAGGGTCCCCGATGTGCACAGCCGTTATACTGCTCGCTGTGGGTGCGAATACCGTAATTTTAAGTCCTAACCCCCTCTCTTCATGTAAAGCATGCATCCCCAATACTTGATAAATATTTTTACACTCTCCCTGTTCTAACGCTTGTAACGCCTTATCCCTTAAATTCATACCTAGCTCCATCATTCTCACCTCTTTAATACTATACTAATCTATTTTTATTTTTATTTCAATCATAGTATCCATTTTCTTACAACATTTAAAGAGACCTACTTGCTATATTCTCGAAAATTGTATATCCTTAATATAAAAATAAGAAAGGGGATTCTTTATGAATCACACGACTAACCCGTTATTTGTAGGTATATCCTACTCTTATATCAATTATATCCATAACTACCTGGCACTTCTAAATAATAGTTTATATAGCTCCGTAAAGTATTTAGATGAAGAAACTTCTTCTATTTTAGATGAACTTAAAACTGTTTTTTTATCTCTTCCTGATATACTTTCTGGAAATAGTAAGATTAAAGAAAATCACGTGCTTCAGATTATAAGCTTTAGGACTATACTTGAAAAAAAATACAGGGTATTAACCGCTTACCAAAGAGAACTCCAACACCTTACAACTTCCTATAATATCACTCATAGTCTATCTGAAGAAACATATCCCCTAAACGAAGAGGACTCTTTTTTAATAGATAGTGAGCGTTTGGCTTCTGACTGTGTGACTTTTGTATTCAGTGAAAATAATATCCGTATTAAACAACAAAATGCTGCTTTATTACTGCCTTATATTCCTATTAAACTTACAAAAGAAAATTACCTGCATTATGTCAAAAAAAGCCTTGAGCAAATAGAGCTTAATCCTCATGCCGATGATACTGCTTTGCTTATTTCAGTTCTTAGTCAGCTCTTTGATGGCCACTCATGCCCTGAGTATGGTGAACATTTCAAAGATCTCAGTGCCACCTTGACTGAATTAAAATGCGAGACATCTGCAGATGCCTTTTACGACAATACACAACTTACAGAAGAAACTCTAGAAACTTTACTCAAAATGCTTCATAGCCTCTATAAACTAACAGGCAGCCTCAACAATCTATTAGTCTTTGATCAGTTAGACTTTACTGCTGTGACGGATTTGCACATTAGCTTTTATGATCTTTATTACTCCTTAAAAAACATCATCACCTCGGACGAAGATAAAGAGTTATTTTTATCCTCCCTTCCTGAACGGGTAAAGGATATTAAGACGAGCCTACAGCTTGATTATGAAAAAGCCAGTCATTCTCAAAGTGACCCACTGTTTAGTTTAATACAGACTTATCTCTCTATGGACATTGGAAATGTTTTTGGATTTACTATAAGAAAATCTTCTTCTGCTGCAGCCGAAATGAGTACTTTATTTAATCCATTTTTGGACACGCTTAGAGAGACTCTTCTCAAGTTACCTTCTGCTGACAGAAAACTAAGAATGCAATACTTTATAAGTGCGATTCCTTTTATAATGTCCGATAAAACATTTTATGCTTATACAAAACAGGCTTTTTCTTCTCTTTCACCTTCAAGTACAAATTTTGTCTATGCTTTATATATCAACAATATCCTAGAAGAAAACAGCTCAATCACAACTGACGTTGATGAGTAGCCTATCTGCCTAAAAAGCAGCCATAACCTTATGACACATAAAGTTATAGCTGCTTTTTACCTCTTTTTCTACTTTTCAAGTAGTCCTATTGATTTAATATTTTTTCCTCAAAAAACCCTCTGGCACTTGCTCCGGAAACACTGTAAACTTCGCTGTCATCTATCTTAACAGATACAGCCTGTGCACATTTCCCTAAGCAAAATACTGCCTGAAGTTCTACCTTTTCAAACAACTGATGTTCTTCTATCATCTGCTGAAAAACATTAATAACATTATAAGAGCCTTTAATATGACAAGCACTGCCTATGCATACTTTGAGTTGTATCATCGCTTCTACTCCTTTCCTGCATATTTAACATGCAAAAGTTTATGTACTTTGCCCTTAAGTAATCCTGAATACAAAGACATAATCACTGGGTTTTCTTCAGAACGTTTGATACTGCTCATACGATCTGTGTCGTACAAACCTTGACCCCGTTTAGCTTTTTCATCCCCTTTAGCAAAAGGCTGCCCTGCACCGCTGACACATCCTCCCGGACAGGCCATTACCTCTACAAAATCATATTGTTTCTCTCCGCTTTTAATCCTTTGGATTAAGTCATCTGCATTTTTCAGTCCACTTACAACTGCAATCTGAAGTGTCTTTTCTCCAAACGGAACACATGCTTCTTTAACCCCTTCCATACCTCTTACCCCTTTAAAAGCAAGGGCACGAAGTGTATTGACTGATTTATCGTCTGATATACGACGAATAACCGCTTCCGTTACACCTCCAGTTACACCAAATATAACACCTGCGCCGCTATTTACCCCAAAAGGCATATCAACTGCTTCTTGTTCTAGTTCATCAAAAACAAGTCCTGCTTCTTTAATCATTTGGATAAGTTCCTGTGTTGTCATAACATAATCAATATAAGGTACATCTTCTTCTTTAAACTCATCTCGTTCAGCTTCTGCTTTTTTAGCTGTACAAGGCATAATCCCTACAACTACAATCCTTTTATTAGAGTGGCTATAGTGTTCTTTAAGGACAGACCCAAACATTTGCATAGGTGATCTGCAAGTTGACACATTTCCCATTAATTCTGGATAATTGTTTTCTGCATATTTTACCCACGCTGGACAGCAAGACGTAAACAGTGGCCCTTCTTTACCCGCTTCAAGTCTTTTTAAGAACTCATTAGTTTCTTCTAAAACTGTAAGATCTGCTCCCGTTGAGGTATCAAATACTTCATCAAACCCTATTCTCCTCAGCGCCGCTACAATTTTCCCCATTACATTAGTTCCATTGGTTTGCCCCAAGGCTTCACCAATTCCCACCCGCACTGCCGGTGCAATCTGTGCAACTACCTTAACCTCTGGATTACTTAATTCATCCCATATCTTAGCCGTGTCATTTTTAACCGTGATAGCACCTGTTGGACAAACTGCTGCACATTGTCCGCAGCCTACACAATTTGATTCTGCCATGCATTTATGAAAAGCTGTGCTGATGCGCATTTCTGAACCTCTATAGGCAAAATCAATAGCACCTACATTTTGTACCTCATCGCACATTCTTACACAGTCACCACAAAGAATACATTTGCTCTCATCTCTTACAATACTAGAAGAAGAATTATCCAGCGGAATAGCTTTTTTAGCATTTTCAAAACGTACTTCTTTAATACCAAATCTCATAGCCAGTTCTTGTAATTTACAAGTACCATTTTTATCACAAGTTGTACAATCCCTACAGTGATTTGCCAAAATAAGTTCTAAAATCATTTTCCGGTATTTTCTAAGCCTAGGTGTATTTGTATGTACTTCCATTCCCGCTTTAGGTACTGTAGAACAAGAGGCTTCTATTCCTCCCCATTTATTTTCTACCACACATAATCTACAAGCTCCATATACTGAGAGTTCAGAATAATAACAAAAAGTAGGTAAATCTATGCCTGCCTTTCTGATTAATTCTAAGATGTTTTTCTCACCCTGAATTTCAACAGGTATATTGTCAATTAACATAAAGGTTCCACTCATGTCTTAATCCTCCCTTATCGCTTTAAACGCACATGCCTCAATACATGCACCACATTTAATACATTTACTCTTATCAATTATAAATGTTTCTTTAACCTTACCCGAAATAGCTCCCACGGGACATAGACGAGAACATTTGGTACATCCTTTACAAAGCGCTGCATCTATTGTAATCTGTTTGAGTTTTTGACATGTTTTAGTTGGACATATTTTATCTATAATATGCGCTTCATATTCTTCTCGGAAATTTTTAATCGTACTTACAACTGGAGAAGCGGCTGTTTTTCCCAATCCACAAAGAGCAGTTGAGGAAATCGTATCTGCAAGCTCTAAGAGTCTATCTAAGTCATCTATCTCTCCTTCTCCAGCTACGATACGCTCCAAAATTTCAAGCATACGTTTAGTACCTTCCCTGCAAGGTACACATTTTCCGCAAGATTCATTTTGAGTAAAGTTCATAAAAAATCTTGCAACTTCTACCATACAGGTATGCTCATCCATAACAACCAGTCCGCCTGATCCAATCATAGCTCCTGCCTTTTTAAGTGAATCAAAGTCCAAAGGTAGATCTAATTGTTCCTTTGTTAAGCAGCCCCCAGAAGGCCCCCCTATTTGCACAGCCTTAAAGCCTTCTCCGCCGCGCATTCCTCCACCTATATCAAAGATAACTTCTCTTAAAGTTGTCCCCATAGGCACTTCAATAAGTCCTGTATTCTCTATATTCCCAGTAAGTGCAAAGGCTTTTGTTCCAGGACTATTTTCTGGCCCTATTGTTTTATACCACTGTGCTCCATTTAAAATAACAAGCGGTACATTTGCAAAAGTCTCTACATTATTAAGCACTGTCGGTTTTTCAAAAAGCCCTTGTTCAACTGTCCTAGGCGGTTTTACCCTTGGCATACCCCTACGCCCTTCTATAGAAGCTGTAAGCGCACTCCCTTCACCACAGACAAAAGCCCCCGCTCCTTTATTGATCTTGATATCAAAACTAAAGTCCGTTCCTAAAATATTGTTCCCAAGAATGCCATATGATCTTGCTTGGCTAATGGCCTTTACTAATCTGCTAATGGCTAATGGGTATTCTGCTCTTACATAGATATAGCCTTCTTTAGCCCCACAAGCTCTGGCTGCAATCATCATCCCCTCCAACATACGGTGCGGGTCACCCTCCATAATACTTCTATCCATAAAGGCACCCGGATCTCCCTCGTCCCCATTACAGACTACATACTTAGTGGGCTCACTTTGGCGTTTAACTTGTGCCCATTTACGTCCTGCAGGGTACCCGCCGCCGCCTCGCCCCCTAAGATTTGAAGCTTCAACTTCTCTGATGATATCTTCATCACTCATCTCAAATAGAGCCCTTTCTAAAGCTTCATAACCTCCCACAGCCACGTATTCTTCCAGTGAAGTGGCATCAATCTGCCCACAGTGTTCGAGCACCATTCGGGTTTGTTTTTCATAAAAAGGGATTTCTTTCTGAGCTTTATAAACCTTTCCATCTTTATGGTAAGCTAGTCTTTCAATACACTCTCCAGCTTTAATCGTCGTATCTATTATTTCCTGACAGTCTTCTGCTTTTACCTTAATATACAAATAACCCCAAGGCTCAATTCTCACAAGAGGTCCCATTTCACAAAAACCATGACAGCCGCTTTGTTTAACGCCCACCGACTCATCATGTGGCTCTTTTTCCAAACTTACGCTACAGACTATGCCTTGCTCCTCCATCAGTCTCACAAATTCTTCATAAATATCTTTTGCTCCGCCGGCAATACAACCTGTTCCTGCGCATATTAAAACCTTAACTTTTTGAGTCTGAATAGATCTTTGATAAATTTTTCTCAATCCATCCAAGTCTGCCCTATTACTTAGCATCTTCACTTTCCTCCTTCAGTTCCTTTAAAAGTACCATTGTCTTTTCTGGCGTCATGGCACCATACACCTTATCATTAATAGTTATGACAGGTGCAAGTCCACAAGCGCCCAGACAGGACACTGTTTCTAAAGTGAAAAGTAAATCATCCGTTGTTATCTTTTCTTTACTAAGTCCTAATTCATCCCTTAATTTATTTAAAATAGGAATAGATTTTCTTACATGACAAGCTGTACCGTCACATATCTTAATAATGTATTTACCTTTTGGTTCCAACGAAAAGTTTTCGTAGAAAGTTGCTACCCCAAAAATCTTCGCTGTACTTATGCCTAGTTTTTCCGCAAGATAAGGAAAAGCCTCGTGTGGTATGTACCTATGCTGCTCCTGAATATCTTGTAAAATACTAATAATATTATTTTTACTAAAATTATTTTTTACGAGTATTTCATCTAATGCCTTAAAATCAATTACTTGCCCCATAACTTCCTCCTTATTGATTAGATTTGCCCATGCAAATTTGCATACTGCACGTTGTAGATTGCATAATGTTTTATATACTTAAATAAAAAAGTTACTATAAACTCGCAACCTTTTTATTTAATTGCATCATTTCATATGTTAATAAATTAACGTTAAATTATTAACATACTTTTTACTTCTTTATCCTACTATTCACGACTAAAAAAGTCAATATCTTTTTAATGATTTCATATTCCTTTATTATGTATAATAAAGAGAAGCTACGTAGCACTTCTGCTACATAACCTCTCTTTTAGTCCTATCTGTATTGTATATAAATTTTCCGAGCACGCCTTACAGCACCTTTAGCTGTTCTCTTTAAGGTTCTTAAAAACAATTTAATCACTTCATTGACCACAACTACCAGTGACCCATAACCTATGATCTTAAACCACATTTCTCTTGAAAGCGGAGTAGCATTAAAAAATCCTCCTCCCAATTGTATAACTATAATCTGTATCATTGCTGTACCTAATATCAGCATCAATACCAACTTATTCTTTAAAAAGTTATTAAAAATACTTCCTGTTCCGAATTCCCTGCAGTTAAGTGCATTAAAGAGTATACTAAAGGCAAACAAACTAAAGAGCACAGTCTGCCTCTCCGTTGCACTTCCTATCATCTGATCAGACGCACCTAAAAAGTTCCATTTAATTTGTGCTAAAAGAAGCAGTGTGATAAAAATACTATTGATAAAAATAGTTCTTATCATAAACCTATTAATAATATTAGCCTCTCTTGGAATAGGTTTTCGTTTCATAACGGTCGCTCTTATAGGTTCAAGTCCAAGAGCCAAAGCCGGAGGACCATCCATAATAATATTAATCCATAATAAATGAATCGTGGTAAAAGGCATCTCAAGATCCATAACCTGACTGATTATCGCAATCAAAAATGCAATAATATTAACCGTTAACTGAAACTGAATAAATCTCTGGAAATTGTTATAAATCCCTCTACCCCACTTAATGGATTCAACAATTGTACTAAAACTGTCATCTGTTAAGATAATATCTGCTGCACTCTTACTGACCTCAGTCCCAGCTATTCCCATAGCAACCCCTACATCTGCCTTTGTAAGAGCTGGTGCATCATTAATACCATCTCCTGTGACGGCCACTACTTCCCCAGCTTTTTGCAAGGCTTGTACAATACGCATCTTAGTATCCGGCTTTGACCGCGCTACAATTGAAATACTTTTCATTTCTTTGATAAGCATTTCTTCACTTAGGGTATCAATATAATGTGCTTCAACAGCTCTCATGCCATGACCAACCAATCCGATTTCTTTGCCAATAGCTACAGCTGTCTGAATGTTATCTCCTGTCAACATCTTCGTTTCTATACCACCATCTCCAGCTATCTTAATAGCTTCTTTAACACCTTCCCTCAGGGGATCTGTAATACCCACAAATCCGTTAAAAATAAGTTCTTTCGTAAACTGTTTTTTTTGCAGAATCCCTTTGTTAACAGGTGTTTTTTGATAGGCAAAAGCCAGTACCCGCATGGCATCCGACTGCAAAAGTCCAATCTGATAGATGATCTCTCGTATTCTAGATTCTGTAAGTTTTCTGATCTCTCCATTGATACTTTCATAGCCACATTGTTGCAGTATGACTTCTGGTGCTCCCTTGGAGAGAATCTCATAATGATCCTTATCTGATAAAATAGTTGCCATGTATTTTGCTTGAGAGGAAAAAGGAATCTGCTTTACAATAGCAGCCTTCTCTCTTATTGCCATATAATTAGAATTTTTATATAAGGATAGCAATGCACATTCTGTAGCACTCCCAATATATTTTTCTTCACCTCTATATCTTTCTATATCTGCGGTACTATTTATAATACAGTTATCAAAAAAATATTTATAGTCTCCTAAATGATTGATTTCCTGATATTGTCCCTCCATATAGACTTTAGCTACTTTCATCTTGTTCTGCGTCAATGTCCCTGTCTTGTCACTGCAAATCACACTTACTGCACCAATAGTCTCGCAAGCTTCTTTTTTTCTAACTAAAACATTAATTTTTGCCATTTGCTTCATTGTAATAGCTAATGTAATGTTAATCATTGTAGCCAGTCCCTCCGGTACTGCTGCTACAATAAGTGCAACACATACTACAAAAGCCGTTTTTATTTCCGCAAAATTCTCTGCTAAAGGCTTAAGTGAAGCTAGCACTGTACCACTATTAGTAAAATCCATTGTGATTGAATGAGATTCTACAATTTGCATCAGCATATAAATAAACAGCATACTTGCAATGGCCGTTGATATCTTCGAAACTGTTTTCCCTAAACTATCCATTTTAATCTCCAAGGGCGTATCTGTTTCTGATTCTCCTAAATCTTTTGCTATATTTCCCATTTCAGTATGATCTCCCGTAGCTGTCACAAGCATCTTTGCACTGCCATAAGCAATAAGCGTTCCCTCGAATAGCATATTGTATTGCTTAGCCGGAATGGGATCTTGAATAACCTCTTGTCCACCAATGACTATAACCTGTTCCTTTATAATCCCTTCCTTTTTGCTTACATCATCAGACTCCCCTGTCAGCATATCTTCTCTGACTTTAAGATCCGCAGCATGTATAATACGTCCATCTGCTGGTACCTTATCTCCGCTCTCAACAAATACCACGTCCCCAGGTACAATTTCACTCTTATGAATCAATATCTTTTGATGATCCCTCAGTACCTTAACCTCTATATCCTCAGTCATCTTTGTTAAAGCTTCTGCTGCTTTCTTGGATCTGTTTTCAGTCAAAAGGCCTATTGTACTGCCTAATAATATAGACACACATATCCCAATAGCATCTTGATACTGTCCAATTAAAAAACTAATACCTGCGGCTATGAGCAAAATAATAATAAGCTGCTGTGTCAAGATCTCTTTGATTTGATGGAGCATACTCTTTTCTTTAGGTTTGCTGAATGCATTAGGTCCGTATTGTTCTAACCTATTGCAAGCCTCTTTATGAGATAATCCTTTTAACGGCTCTACACACAGTTCATGTAAAATAGTATCTATGGTCCGGTTGTAATACTTGTTTCTCATGTTTATCCCTCTACTTTCCTTATCATAATGCATGTCCCTTATGCTATATATATACATTGGTAAGAAAAAGTATTACAATTTTAAAAAGCATTGCTGCAAAATAATAAAGATAGGATAAAAAATCTATCCTATCTTTATATCCATATGATTAACTTAACTTTTCAATCCGTTCTAAAATAACACTCAACATCGCTTCATATTTGGCTTTTTTTGTCTTTTCTTCTTCTATAAGTGCAGCAGGCGCTTTGGCTATAAACCCTTCATTAGCAAGCTTTTTATTCACACGCTCTACTTCCATTTCTAACTTTTGTTTTTCTTTCCCAAGTCTCTCTAGCTCTTTCTGCAAATCAACTAAATCTGCAAAAGGGATATAAAGTACTGCATTCGGAATAAGTGCAGAAACTGCATCACTGTCTATCCCTGTTGTATCTTTTTGCAGAACAACTTCTGACGCCGATGCTAATACACCAAAGAACACTTTTCCTCTTTCAAACAGGTTGATGATTTGGTCTTCTTTAGAAACGATAACTATTTTTGCTTTTCTTGAAGGTGGTACATTCATTTCTGTTCTCAGGTTACGTACTGCTCTCACAGCGCCTTTGATGAGCTCTATCTCTTCTTCATCAGATATAAAGTGCCACTCCTCTTTAAAAACTGGCCACTGGGAAATCATGATACTCTCTTCCTGCTGTTGAAGCCCCATAAATATTTCTTCCGTAATAAATGGTATATAAGGGTGCAGCATTTTTAAAACATGGATCATCACTGTTTTTAGCGTCCACAAAGCAGCTTTTCTAGTAACATCCTCTTTATTATAAAGTCTTGGTTTAACCATTTCTATATACCAGTCACAAAACTCTTCCCAAGCAAAATCATATAATTTTTGAACAGCTACACCCAGTTCATATCTATCCATATTATCTGTAACTTCTCTTGTAAGGGTATTAACTTTTGAAATAATCCATCTGTCCGCAGCTGTAAGATCCTCTAAAGATACCTCTTCAAAGCTGTCTTCATCTTCAAAATTCATTAAGATAAATCGTGTGGCATTCCATAATTTATTGCCAAAATTACGATTTGCCTCCACTCTTTCGTAATAAAAACGCATATCATTTCCAGGGGCATTACCTGTTACCAGTGTCAATCTCAGGGCATCTGCACCATATTGGTCTATCACTTCTAATGGATCTATGCCGTTCCCTAAGGATTTACTCATTTTACGTCCTTCTGAATCTCTGACAAGTCCATGAATTAAAACATCTTTAAAAGGCACTTCCCCCATCTGCTCAAGTCCTGAAAAAACCATACGTACAACCCAGAAAAAGATAATATCATATCCTGTAACCAGTACACTGGTCGGATAAAAATAATCCAGTTCTTCTGTTTGATCAGGCCATCCTAGTGTTGAAAAAGGCCATAACGCTGAACTAAACCATGTATCTAATGTGTCTTCATCCTGAACTAAGTTGTCCGTTTTACATTTTGTACATTCGGAAGGCTTTTCTCTTGCAATGATAATTTCTCCGCATGATTCGCAGTAATAAGCAGGAATTCTATGGCCCCACCATAGCTGCCTAGAAATACACCAATCTCTTATGTTTTCAAGCCAATGTAAATAAGTTTTCCCAAATCTCTCAGGTACAAAATGAAGATCGCCTTCTTTGAGTGCCTTAATCGCAGGTTTTGCCATTTCTTCCATCTTTACAAACCATTGTGCTTTAATCATAGGTTCTACAACGGCTTTACATCTGTCATGAGTTCCAACATTATGGGTATGAGGTTCTACTTTAACGAGGAACCCTTGCTCTTCTAATGCATCTACAATATGCTTCCGGGCTTCATAGCGGTCCATCTGTGCATAGGCACCAGCTAAATCATTCATTGTACCATCATCGTTTAAGATGCAAATCTGGCTCAAATTGTGGCGTTGGCCTACCTCAAAATCATTGGGATCATGCGCAGGTGTTATTTTAACGACCCCTGTTCCAAATGCCATATCCACATAATCATCTGCAATAATAGGTATCTCCCTGTCTGTAAGTGGTAATTTAACCCTCTTTCCTACTAAATGGGCATACCTTTCATCTTGTGGATTAACAGCCACTGCACTGTCCCCTAATAACGTCTCAGGCCTTGTTGTTGCCAAGTGAATAAAGTCCTCAGAACCTACAACAGGGTATCTAAGATGCCAAAAATATCCTTCTTTTTCTGTATGCTCTACTTCGGCATCTGAAATAGATGTGCCGCATACCGGGCACCAGTTAATCATTCTGGCACCTCTATAGATATAGCCTCTCTCATAAAGCTTAATAAACACTTCTTCAACTGCTTTAGAAAGACCTTCATCCATTGTAAATCGTTCTCTTTCCCAGTCACAAGAGCTTCCTATCTTTTTTAGCTGATCAATAATACGCCCGCCGTATTGCTCTTTCCATTCCCAAGCCTTAACGAGAAATCCCTCTCTGCCTAAATCGTCTTTTGATACGCCTTCTTTGGTAAGCTGTTCTACTATTTTGACTTCTGTTGCAATACTAGCATGATCTGTTCCAGGCATCCAAAGTGCATTGTATCCCTGCATACGTTTATATCTGATTAAAATATCTTGAAGGGTATTATCCAGTGCATGGCCCATGTGAAGCTGTCCAGTAATATTAGGCGGTGGCATTACAATGGTAAATGGTTTTTTTGTTTCATCTGGTTCTGCATGAAAATAGCCTTTATCCATCCATTTTTTATAGAGCCGCGTTTCTACACTACTAGGGTCATATATTTTTTCTAATTCTTTCATTTTGTTCCTCCTTTTAATTCATAAAGACTTATTAAGGTCTTATGGATAAATCATCTAAAGCATTATAAAAATAAAACCAATAAGAGCTACAACAAAACCAATTACTTTTACTGCAAGGACTGCACTGGTTATAAGTGCACCCATTTCCTCTTGATCCTCTTCATTCAGCCTTGTTTTTGCTACCACAATACGTTTTGCGCCAAAAGTAATGACTGTACCTATACAAAATATCACAAATCCTATCGCTTGCACATTTACACCCACTCTCCGCCTATTCTAAAATCGTTTCTTTTTATTTTTGACAAATAAAAAAAGCTTTATCATCCATTATTTAAGGACGAAAAAACTTCGTGGTACCACCTTAATTCTTTGCTATAAGCAAAGCACTCCAATTGCTGTAACGGGCACACCCGCTATTTTTTACTATTATTTCAAAAATAGTGCTCAAAAGCTACCTTCTAATATCCTGTCTGTAAGAAGACTTTCAGCTTAAATCTTCACTCTCTGTTTACCTAGGTGTATTATACTCCTCTTTATCATCGCATGCTCTATTATTCTATTATTCTATTATTTTATGCATCTTTTTTTATTTTGTCAAGACACCCAGCCACTTTATCATGATATATCTTTATTTTATGATTAATCATTTCTTTCGTCTCTTCATCTTTTTCATAGCTATAGACTTCTTTCCACAAGGTTTCTTCATAAACTGTCAAAGCTTTTAGCTGTTCCTTGGTTTTTTCTTTATCTGCTTTTAAGGCTTTGATGGCATTAACCTTTTGAGGGGCAAGAGACCAATCCGTCAAGTTTTCAATATATTCCACATGGATTTTTTTATTTTTAATAATATCGAGCATTTTTTGCTCTATTTCTGAGAGCAGGTGATTGAACTGCATATACGTTTTTTCGTTATCTTTATTTTTGATATAGCGATTGTAATACATTTCTAATTTTGAAGTACTGTCTACACCTAGTTTTTCATATTGAAAATCTAGATATCTCCTTTGATGAAAATATCTAATCTTAGACTTATTAAGATACTTTGTGGCTTTCTGCTGTAAAATAACATTTTTATTAAGTTCTCTTTCCATTCTGTCTTTAGCATATAACATACCTCCAACAAAAATAACCATCATACCGCCAAACACACTTAATGCAATCCATATTTCTTCTCTGAGAACCTGAATAAGTGCAAAAGTAGCAAGCAGGCATAAGGCAATTACTATGACAAAAATGATACTAAAAAGTTTTAAGAAACGATATCCTTTGAGTAGTGATTCTCTTTCTTCTATCAAGTCTTCTTTCTCTTCTTGCAAATAAACGATATTCATCTCCGTGTCTCTTTGATTTCTCTCTGAATCATACATTTCTTTGATAAGATAAGGTAAATCCTCCTCATACTGTGAAATCAAATAGAGCGCTTTATTATTTCTAATGAGCCTTCCTCTGAGATTTTGCTTTTTTTCCTCTATATCCTTGGCTTTATTACCCAATAGATTTAATTGCTCAATATCCTTTTTGTCTAAAGCATCAAATTTCTGAATTTCTTCTTCTCTTTTTTCTAAATCTATCAGATAATCGCTAACCCGCTGTTTCTTTATAACCAGCTCATTCAGTTCGTCAAAAATCCCTTCTAAAGAAGCCGTATTAAGTGATGCAGTAGATTTTGATTTAGATTTTTTAAATAAAATTTCAAATATCCCCATCTCAATCTCCCTCTATTTTTCTTCATTTTATCACATTTTTAGATAATCTTTCAAGAACCTTAGGCCATCTATTTATTTCCATCAAATAAAAAAAGAATCCTAATGGATTCTTTTAAAAAAGATTACCTAAAACATCGCCTAAAGTTGTATTCTCTTCATCTTGAGTCATATATTGAAGGATTTCTTCGTCTGCTTTTTCTTCGACTTCTTTAAGGCTAAGTGATATTTTTTTGCTGTCTTTATCAATATTAAGAATCTTAACTTGAACTTCTTGGCCTAGTTCTAAAACTTCTTCTGCCTTTTGAATCCTTTTTTCTGATATTTGTGAGATATGAATAAGCCCCTCTACATTTTCACTGATTTTAGCAAATGCACCAAAATGAGTAAAACGTGTAACCGTTGCTGGGATCATTTGATCTTTTTCTAGATTAACTGTCTCTAGATACCATGGATCCATATCTATGTCCTTTAATCTTAGAGATATCTTGCCTGCCGCTTTATCTACTGTAAGCACTGTTACTTCTACTTTATCTCCTTCTTTTACAACGTCAGAAGGATGTTTAATCCTAGTCCATGACAAATCATTGTTATGAATTAAACCATCTACGCCTCCAAGGTTTACAAATACGCCATAAGGCATAAGTTTAGTAATAGTCCCTGAATACTTTTGTCCTTCCACTAATTCTTCCAGCTTCGCTTTTTTAGTTGTTTCAGCTTTTTCAGCAGCAATTCTTTTTCCTGATAAAACAACTTTTTTAGTTTTAGGAACAAATTCTATAATCTCTACTTCAACTTCTTGTCCTACATATTGTGATAAATCTTGTACATATGTATTAGAAATTTGAGATCCTGGAATAAATGCGCGCAATCCTTTAACAGGTGCTACTACCCCACCTTTAACAACTTCTTTGATACGTACTGTAAATACTTCTTTTTTGTCAAAGAGTTCTGCAATATCTATGAGAGCTGTTTCTGCTTCAGCTCTTCTTTTAGAAACCAATACATTCCCTTCGCCATCATCTATTTTTAGAACAGTTACTTCAAATTCATCACCTATTTGAATACTGTCCTTATCAATTTCATCATATGAGAATTCACTCCATGTAATAAGCCCATCTGCATGATAGCCTATGTTTACAATTACTCCTTGATCTTGAATCAAAGCAACTTTTGCCTTTAGGATGTCCCCTCTATATATACGTGTCATTGATTTATCAATTTCTGCCATTAAGTCAGCCATGGTGATATTATTTTCATCCATTTTAATGCTCCTCCTTATTATCTCTAAATATACCCTTATTATTATACACACTCTTATGCTAAAAATATAGTCTATTTAAAAGTTTTATTATATTAATTTCTTAAAAAATCGCAAATCATTATTATTTTGTATTTATTTTCTCCGCTAATTCGTTTAAGTATTCCCATCGTTGTAATTTGTATGTGAACTGCTCCTCTATTTCTCCCTTTTTTTGCATCAATTCTTGTAATTTACTAAAGTTACTGGCATTTTGATCCATTTCCTTTTCTAATCCTTTTAAAGTGCTTTCTATAGTTTCAATTTCCTCATCTATTTTTTCGTATTCCATTTTTTCTTTATAGGTAAATTTTAGTTTGACTGTCCCTTCCTGTACAGATTGGTTTCCAACTTCATTCTGCAATTTTTTACTGATTGATTCTTTCGGTACTTCTTTTGCAGTTTCTTGCTCTTGTTTCTTCAAATAGTAGTCCGAATAATTGCCAGGATAATGACTGACCTTCCCCTCCCCTTCAAACACAAAAATTTTATCTGCAATGCGATCTAAAAAATACCTATCATGAGATACTGCAATGACTGGCCCATCAAAATCGTCAATATAACTTTCCAGTATCTGCAGCGTGTAAATATCTAGATCATTTGTTGGTTCATCCAACAAAAGAACATTAATATCCTGCATCAGTATATTTAATAAATACAGCCTTCTTCTTTCCCCCCCAGATAATTTACCAATAACTGCATACTGCATAGCCGGCGTAAAGAGAAACCGTTCTAACATTTTACTGGCCGAAAGACTACTCCCATCTGCTAGTTTAATGTATTCAGCTTTATCTTTAATATAATCTATCACTCTAAGAGATAAGTCCATTTCTTTGTTTTCTTGTGTGTAGTAGCCTATTTTTACAGTTTCACCAATATCTATAGTCCCTTCGTCTGCTGTTATTCTTTGTGTAATAAGATTAAGTAACGTAGACTTCCCAGCTCCATTATCCCCAATGATACCTATCCGGTCTTGTTTTAACACGGTATAAGTAAACGCTTTAAGCACACATTGCTTTTCAAAGTACTTTGTCAGCCCCTCCATCGCAATAATTTTCTTTCCTAAACGACTTGTTCCAAGGGCAATATCCATACTTTGTTTGGCTGTTTTACCAACAGTCTCCTCTAACTCATAAAATCTATCTTGTCTTGCTTTTTGTTTGGTTCTTCTTGCTTCGACCCCTTTTCTCATCCACTCCAATTCTTTTTTATAGGAAGAAAGATTTTTTTCTCTTATTCTTTCCTCCACATTTTCTCTTTGAGCCTTAAGTTCTAGAAATGCTTGATAATTCCCTTCATATTTATAGAGTTTTCCTTGGTCTAACTCTACAATCTTATTAACAACCCTGTCTAAAAAGTATCTGTCATGAGTTACCATCATAACTGCACATTTCTTTGTTTTTAACAGTTCCTCCAGATAATCAATCGTATCATTATCCAAATGGTTCGTCGGCTCGTCAAGTATCAATAAATTACAAGGCCTAATCAGTGCCCCCGCAAGTGCAATCTTTTTCCTTTGTCCTCCCGAAAGCTTAGAGACTTCTTGATTAAACTGAGTAATGCCTAGTTTGGTAAGAATAGCTTTTGCTTCACTTTCTAGCTGCCACGCTCCTATCGCATCCATTTGCGCACTCAATGCAATAAGCTTCTGCGAAAGTTCTTCACTCTCTGTGTTTTCGTTCATTTTCTCCAATGTACTTTCATACGCTCTTAAAACTTTCATAAAGGCAGACTCTCCTTTAAAAACTTGTTCAAGAACAGTAGATTTTTCATCAAAAACAGGATTTTGAGACAGATATTCTATATCTAACTCATTAGATGTCGCCACCTCTCCCTGATCTGCCGTTTCATAACCTGCCAGGATTTTGAGCAAACTACTTTTTCCAGTACCGTTAATCCCTATGATGCCTATTTTTTCCGAGCTGTCAATCGTTATAGAAAGCTCAGAAAAAATAGTTTTTTCACCGTATACTTTTTTAATATTATTTGCTGATAATAAAATCATGATTAGTCCCTCTCTATTTAAAACTCAATTCAATATAGCCGTCTCTTTGATAAATACCAATGTTGCTAAGCTCTTTTCTCACTTCAAAATTTACAAAGCTTGAAAACAAATCAACATCTTTTAATATATGACAAGTAATAGTCTTTACCTTTGGAGACATTCTGATGAGTATTGCTCTAGCCTTTGAAAACTGTATTCTTGAAAAGTCTTCTCCCATCCCTTCAAGATGAACCGGATAGTCTAGCGTTGGAATAAACAAATCCATATCTCCATCTCTTTCTATAGGTCTTATCTCCAAGTTGGTGTTTAGCTTTATATTAAAATATTCCATGGGTTCTTCTCCTACTCTCTAGCTTCTAAATCTTCCTTTACTATACCAACATTCTACAGCATTGAAAAGAAAAAGATAAAAAGGACAAGCTTTTACTCATCTTCTTTATCTTTTTTATTGAGTGCGATGAGTTTTTCAAATAGCAAAGCTTTCTTTTTACGGAAAGCCCTAACAAGATAGAGTGCAAACAGTGCTGCTCCCAGTGTCCCATAAATCATATCTTCCATTGTATCCTGCAAACTTCCAAGCTGCGTCTTGCTCCCTAAAAAAGTATCTGATAAAAATTCTATTGTTTCCCAAAAGACTGCCCCTGAGACAGCAACACAAAAAGAGAAGAGAATCGTTATAGTAGACTTATTTTCCCCTTTCATGATATGTTCTTTATCCAGCCATACCATTAAAATAAGTCCTACATACCCTAGAAGAATACCTGACAAAAAATGCAGCATAATATCCCACCATAAAAGCGAATCATATAGTCTTAGGTAAGTTCCAAGCCATTGAGTGCCCAGTATAAACACTGCATAACATGCTCTTGCCTCCCTAGGGATTTTAACACCCGTTATTTTTGTAAAAATCTCCGGTATCAAAGCAAGGACTAAGCTGCCTAAAAGTAACGCTGATAAAACCCATTGTAATCTCACTGCTAAATACAGTGCATTGCCAATAAAAATAATCCTTGTCAGATAAATAATAGCTTTACTCCAAAACATTTCATACCTCCAGTCTATCTCAATACATTTTAGCAGATTTCGCTTTGGTTAGTATTAGCCTTCGCTTCCTTATATTATACTGGCATTCTTTCAACTTATTTCATATCCTCTAGCAGCCTTAGTGTAGCATTTGAACACTCTTCCCCTGTCCGTCTGTCAATATGTGAAAAACTCATCTCTAGATCTGGATTAAAAGATGTCCAATACGCTGGTACTAACTGTACGAAACCACATATTTCACATTTATAAAAATAATTTTCCATCTGCTGTGCCCCTCCTTTCTTTAAATCGTTATGCTTTACTGCTTTCTATTATATAACATCTTTGTTGGAAGATTAACTAAAAATAGGTATAAAATCTAAAAACCTGGTCATACTATCAATACATCTTAACATCACGTTAAAATGTAAAGAGTACCCCAATAAAACATCCATCATTTTTAAGAAACATCTACCCTTTTCAGCTATAGTTGAGAAAATCTCACCCCTTAGCTGAAACCACCCTTACCCAAGCCTAGAAAACTCCTCTTAGTATTAAGAGGAGTTTTCTATTGTGCATTCTATATATTGCCTTTATAATATAATAATTCGCATCAAACACTTTTTACATAAGGATGGTATTTATATGATTGTATTATTATGTGTTGCAGGTTTTATCGCTTCCTTTGTAGATGCCATTGTTGGTGGTGGTGGTCTCATTAGCCTTCCTGCTTTTTTAATGAGTGGACTCTCCCCTCATGTTGCACTGGGAACCAATAAATTTTCAGCAAGTATGGGAAGTTTTACAAGCTCTTATGCGTATATCAAATCCAAAAAAGCTCATTTAAAGCTTATGAAAATCCTTATTCCCTTTACACTTTTCGGAGCGGTAGTTGGTGTTAATACGACGCTGCTGATACCCGCTGAAATATTAAATATACTCATCGTTATACTGATCATAGCGATTGCCCTATACACTTTGTTTTCAAAAAAGATAGGGGTAGAAAATGCCTTTAAGGAACTTACCTCTAAAAACATCCTATTAGGTATTATTTTTTCTTTTTCATTAGGTTTTTATGATGGATTTTTTGGCCCTGGCACAGGTGCTTTTTTGTTGTTTGGTTTTATAAAAATATATCACTTTGACTTTATAAATGCTACAGGCAATGCAAAGATTCTCAACTTCACAAGCAACCTTACTTCATTAGTATTATTTGCTTTAAACGATAAGATTGATTATCTCATAGGTATACCTGTAGGACTCTGCATGATTGCAGGTGCTAAAGTTGGCAGCCGTCTTGCTTTAAACAAAGGCACAAAGCTTATTAAACCTTTGTTTGTTACAATGTCCGCAGGTATGGTTATTAAATTACTCTGGGAGTTATTCTAACGTTTCAAAACGCATTTCCACCCGATGTCTTTGATAATCATTGATAAGTTTTATACCATTCCCTGCTATAGGTACCCCATCAACTTCTATATGATACTGACTGTCTTTTATTCTGTAAAAACCTTCTGGTTTTGTGATATGAATCTCATATACAGCATCAAAAAACCTTAAATCATAGTATATTTCTAAAGTCTGATTTCTTAAAATAGGATCTAAAATCAGTCTTTCTCTCTCATATTTAATCCCTAACATTTCAGTTAATGTCAAAAACAACCAGGTGGATGTCCCGCTCAATGTAGGGCCTATATTTTCTCCTGTTTCACTATTATTATACTGTGTGCACCATCTTGGATTACCACCTGTTTCAAATGGTTTTTCTAAAGTATGATAAGGCAGCGTTAAATCCATCATCCAATAAGCTGTATCCGAGAGTTTTTGTGCCAATTCTCTGTTTTCCGCGACTTGGGCGGCTTGTATCATCGCTGCTGTCGCCATCATGGCTGCATGCTTAAAAACGCCTCCATTTTCCCGGTCTCCTGGGAAATACTCTCCTGTTGCAGTTTTTTTAGCAACTTTGGATAAGTCAGTTGGACTCATGAGTTTAATACCATATGGTGTTTTAAGATATTTTTCAATTCTGTTAAGCATCATCTCTATTTGATTTTCCGTAGCTTCCTTAGCCAGAATAGACCAACTAAATGAATTTAAGAAATAAGTTCCATTAATCTTAGAGTCTGCTGAAAAACCATCTCCATCTGCCCCTAAAAAAGTGATTTCATTTTCAAATCTATTAAATAACACTCTGGCATAAAAATCCTCTTTCCAAGTATACCTTTGAATATTTTGGCTCAACTTATCTTTTAATATTTGCAGCTTTGAGTAATAACTATGGTCCTCTTTTATTTTTGCAAACTCTAACGTCTGTTCCATGGCCACCTTAAGCAAAAAAGCATTCATAACACTTTCAGATTGATTGTTTAAAAACTCACCTGTTTTAAGATAGATTTCTTCTTTTTCAGCACCTTTTACTGCCTCTTCATCTACTTTTAAGCAGTCATTCCAGTCTGCATGATCAATGAGCGGCAGCCCGTGTCTACCCACCGATACTTCTGCTGAGTATTTAATAACCGCTTGCAGCGTTTCATACACACTTCTTTTTTTCCCTCCTGTTTCTGGTATATCAAAAACGGCATCCAGAAAACTATCATCTCCTGTATAGCTTACAAATCTATAGACAGCCTGTACCAGCCATAATCCATCATCTGACCATTTCCCAGCCTCTTTTCCATGCCAAAAAAAGTTATGATAACAATATCCAAATTCCAATACTTTTGAAATCCATTCTTGCAGCAAAGCTTTAGTATACTCTATTTCTCCCATAGATATTAAATAATACATAGAGCCAAATATGTCTTGTATTTCTCTAAATCCAATCTCCCTATACCCCTTTTGTGTCAAATCAAAGGAACGGGATACAAAAGTTTGATACAATACCTGAAAGGGCAGATTCTTATTAACGTAGGTATCAAACTGTATATCCTTTGTATGAATTTGCAAATAGGCTCTATATTTTTTGTACCCTTCTAGTTGCTCTAAGAGACTCTGCTCCACCTGCGACTCCTCACTAAACCGTTTATGCAGTCCGTCAATCTGCTGTTTCACCAAAAGATCAGTTGGTTCCTCACCATTAAATGTCGAAATCAACCCTACAAAGTGGTCGACTGTTACAGATTGGACCGCTTTAACCTCAACGCTGGAGCTCATCGCAAAAAAGCCTGGACCTTTGGTACTTAATCGATTCGATAACTTTGCTGCCCCTTCTGGCCGCAGCAGTGTACCGCTGCCAATAAATTCACCATACTGAGTGCATAATTCTCTGGCATATTTCTTTTTCCCTTCTTCATGGGCCATAACTGTCGTAAATCTTACATCCCCTTTTGCATGAGCCGGATAATAACTTGGAGTATAGGCTAAAATATTACCTTTTTCATCATGAAATACTTTACCTTGCATAATTACCGTGGAGTAAACCACGTCTTCCATCAGTGCATGGGTTGCTGAAGTACCCAGCATCCCTGTCACAACCACTTTAAGTTGTCTATTCTGTTGTCCTAAATTGGTAATCTTTATTCTCTGCACTTCAGTTGCTACCGGAAGATTTTCATATTGTGGCAACAAAAAGATCATTCTCTCAATATGAAGACCACAATAGGTTTCATAGACGAGCCGTGTGTTATTTTGTCCATGGATACAAGAGGCAGTTTTAATATTCTTATCAGTAATATCGGCTGAATAAAAAATCTGCCTTCCCTTTTCTACTATGTAAAATTGTCTGTTAGCAGGAAAACCATTTTCTTCAGGTAAGTAGTCCCACCTTGTGGCTAATACCTGTGTCGCTGCATGGGCTCTAAAGCTCCCTCCTCCCAGACGGTCTACAACACTTTTAGGTGTAGACTGCAAGGCAAATGGAAACTTCATCCGGTTACCTAATAGCATGTTGGTATAAAAATGTGGTCCTGGAACAGGATGCCTAAGATTAATAATATGTTCTCCCTCTTCATTAATCCTACCTGCCCACATCTTATATGCCTTGCACAACTGGATGATTCTCTGTCCTATTTCTTCATCTACAGACTTCTTATGGACTTTTATACCGTCAGATACATAGGCTAAAACCCTCTGCTCTTCCCATTCTATACTATAGAAATAAGAGTATCCAACCTCTAATCCATCAAAATGCTGTGCTAAAAATTCATCTTTATAAAGCTCTTTGATGGCCGGCACCAAGCTATCAAAAGCTCCTAATACCACTATATTTTCATAGATTGTATCCAAAAACTGAATATCATAGTGTTTATCTTCTAACGTTAATTTTCCAAAAAATTTTTTTACTGCCTCTTTATATAATTTTAAAACATTTCTTGCAACAGCAAGCTCCACTCAAATTCCCCCTTTTAAAGCTACTTATATCTTTTATTCTATAGAGGGATTCAGCGGTCTGCAAGCTGAAGTTTTTGCACTTACCTGTAAAATATTG
The DNA here is from genome assembly GCA_029239935.1 of Clostridia bacterium. The sequence continues at coordinate 39,570 of JARBTY010000010.1, forward strand.
TCTTATAACAAAAACACTTAAGCGCGTATTGGCTTAAGTGTTTCTGTGAGTGTCGTATTGTTATAACGTTTTTAATATTTATTTCAGCTTAGTTTCTAGATACTCATCATAAGTCATCATTTTATCAATAAAGCCTGTTTGTGTAAGTTCTATAATTCTATTTGCTACTGTATGAATAAACTGATGGTCATGGGATGTGAAAAGTATATTGCCTTTAAAATCTATAAGCCCATTGTTAAGCGCTGTGATAGACTCCAAATCTAAGTGATTAGTAGGCTGATCCAGCAAAATAACATTCGCTCCGCTAAGCATCATACGAGACAACATACATCTTACCTTTTCGCCTCCTGATAAAACCTTGGCAGACTTTAAAGCATCTTCACCTGAAAAGAGCATTCTTCCAAGAAAACCTCTTAAATAACTCTCTGACTGTTCTTCTGAGAACTGTCTCAGCCAATTAATAAGATCTAAATCACAGTCATTAAAAAACTGGGAGTTGTCTTTTGGAAAATAAGATTGTGAGGTGGTAATCCCCCACTTAACTATTCCTGAATCAGGTTCCATTTCACCAATCAAAATTTTAAATAAGGTAGTCTGGGCGATTTCATTTTCACCTACAAATACAATTTTATCATTTTTATTGACACGAAAACTGATGTTATCAAGGACTTTCACCCCATCAATTGTTTTGCTGATTTCCTCTACTGTTAAAATCTCATTTCCAACTTCTCTTTCTTGCTTAAACTGAACAAAAGGGTATTTTCTTGAAGAAGCAGGCATATCCTCTAATGAAATCTTATCCAGCAATTTTTTACGGGAAGTTGCTTGTTTAGATTTGGATTTATTAGCGGAAAATCTCGTTATAAAGTTTTGAAGTTCTTTCATCTGATCTTCTTTTTTCTTGTTCTGAGATTTCATAATTTGCTGCATCATTTGACTGGACTCATACCAGAAATCATAGTTTCCTACATACATTCTAATCTTTGAAAAGTCAATATCTACAATATGTGTACATACTGTATTCAGGAAATGTCTATCATGAGATACCACAATAACTGTTCCCGGAAAATCCAGTAAAAAATCTTCTAACCAATTGACAGACTGAATGTCTAAATGGTTAGTGGGCTCATCTAAGAGTAGTATCCCTGGCTGCCCAAATAAGGCCTGTGCCAAAAGCACTTTCACCTTTTCTCCGCCCTTTAGCTCTTTCATCTGTGCATAATGAAGATCTGTTGAAATACCAAGTCCCTGCAAAAGCTGTGAAGCTTCTGACTCTGCTTCCCAACCATTCATCTCGGCAAATTCACCTTCAAGCTCTGAGGCCTTTACGCCATCTGCATCTGTAAAATCTTCTTTAGCATATAAAGCTTCTTTTTCCTGCATGATTTGATATAATCTTGCATTACCCATAATAACAGTCTGAAGCACTTCACACTCATCATATTGATAGTGATCTTGTTTAAGCACAGACATTCTCATCTTTTTAGGGATAGACACTTCTCCGCTGCTGCTGTCTATTTCACCTGATAATATTTTTAGAAACGTAGACTTTCCTGCTCCGTTTGCACCAATCAGCCCATAACAATTTTCTGGTGTGAACTTAAGGTTAACATCGTCAAAAAGCTTTGTTCCTCCATACTGCAAACTCACATTTGTAACTGTAATCATATTGCAATCATCCTTTTATCTCTTTGTCTTTAACAGTTTGTATTATAACATAAACTTTACTCAAAAAACACCCATTAAAAAGTTTAAAAGACACAAATTCATGTGTCTTTTAACTTATATTTCTATATTCATTGTCATTATCTTCCTTATGATCAGAAGTATCTTTGTTCGTTACATGCTTAATAACCTCTAATAGATTGATACCTGTCAATGCATCTACAACTTCCGGCACCTGCGACATGATGTTTGTCACACTTTTTGATATCTTGCTTGCTCCCCCATCGCCGCCATTATCAATCACGATGATTTTTTCTGTTTTACTGAGCGGTTCTGCAATATATTTTGCAATTTCAGGTAATTTTTGTGCTAACATCTCTATAATGGCCGCATCTCCATACTGCTTATAGGCTTCTGCCTTTTCCTTCATCGCATTGGCCTCAGCCTTCATAGCATCTGCCGTTGCTTGACCTTTGAGTCTTATAGACTCTGCCTCCGCCATACTCTTAATCCTTATTGCTTCTGCTTCCGCCTCTGCTTTTTTGATCTGTTCAAAACGGTCAGCCTCTGCTCTTTTCTCCGTTTTATACTTATCAGCCTCTGCAACCTTTTTAATAGTTGCTTCAAGCTCCTTTTCTTTTTTTATAACTTGCTGCTCTGCAATCTGTGTTTGTTTTTGCTCTTCAAATAATTCAGCATCCTTTTGAGCCTGTATCACTTGCTTTTGCACAATATTTTTCTCAACTTCATAGGCAAAGTCCGCTTTTGCTTCTGCTTTCTTTTGTTCTTCTTTATAAGCCTGAACCTTTAAGCCTTTTTCCTTTTCAGCCTTAGCTATCTCAGTCTCTGCCAAAAGCTGTGCTTCCTTACCTCTCCTCATGGCTTCAGCCGTTTTCTCCATTTTTTCTCTGTCAGCCTCCGCCTGCGCAATAGCTGCATCTTTTTTGACCTTTGCGATTTGTTTGACCCCAAGAGACTGCAAATACCCATTTTTATCATCAATATCTCTTATTGTAAAAGTCTTAATATCTAGCCCCATACGTTCCAGATCAGCTTTAGCAATATCTTCTACCTGATCCGCAAAACGCTGACGGTCACTATAGATTTCTTCTACACTTAACTTAGATACCACTTCCCTAAGTTTTCCTTCCAGTACATCCTGAACCGTACTTTGGATAACCGCTATGGTTTCTTTTTCCTTGCCTGTATTAAACTGCTCCATCGCTTGAAGAATACTATCTTTTTGGGACTTAACTTTTACAATAACAACCCCATCTGTATCGATCGGTACGCCATTACTATCCAGTGAATCAGTTGTTCTTACCTCTACCTTGATATTCTCTAGCGAAATGCGGTGTGCCTGTTCAAAAAAGGGAATAACTACACCACCTGCTCCTGTAATTACTCTTTTTTTAAGTCCTGTTACTACAATAGCCTTATCCTGCGGGGCTTTCTTCCAGGTTAATGCAATAAGCACAATCAGTACAATCACTCCAACTGCAATAGTAAGCCCCATAACTGGTATTTCCCACATATCAAACGCCTCCTTTTGATGTTGAAATATTCTTATAATTAAAATCATACTCCATTAATTAGTATATTGCAATTATTTATTTGTACTACTATAAGTCTTTGATTCATAATTATATTATAAATACCTTATCGGACAAACGTCCTCATATTAAGAAAAGGAGCCACTAAATGTTATCTATTACTCAGCTTGTTGAAACCCTTATGTCACTGATTAATGAGTTAGGCTACTTAGGTGTGTTTGCAGTCATTGGTTTAGAATATGCTTGTTTTCCAATTCCCAGTGAAGTGGTATTACCCTTTGTTGGGCTGAGTGTGAATCGTACAAATCTTCAATTTTTATCTGTTTTTTTAGTAAGTATTTGTGCCGGCTTGTTTGGCTCATGGCT
>JARBTY010000097.1 GCA_029239935.1 Clostridia bacterium
AAATATCCTTCTTGCTTGCCCAATCTTATAAATTCCTGTTGTTCGCGGGGAGTTAGCTTTTTCATAATTGAATTTACGTAGATAATCTTCGCCATCTCTAAAGTTTCTTCAAATGTAGGCCTATTAGGGTTTTCAGAATACCTATGTGTAATTTTTCCTTCATATCTCCCCAAACTAATCACCCCCTCCTATAAAGTATGATTTTTGAAAATTGTCCTATGCAAAACACTTTTATTACCTATTGGTAATGTTGTTGTTAAAAAAAATTTCATTTACATCTTCTATTGTTAAGCTTAATTCTTTTGATATGGATTCAATTTCATGTCTGGTAAAATCAATTAAACCGAGCTCTTTTCGGTTATAGGTTTTTGTGGACATTCCCATACGCTTAGCTAATGTTACTTGTGTAATTTTCTTTCCTTTACGAATGTTAGATAATTTACCTGAATTCAATATGTCACCTCCTCAAATTACCTTTTGGTAACTTTATTTTATATTACCAAAAGGTAATTGTCAATATAATAATTATATTTTTGGTAATATATATTACTTTTTTTACATTTTAAATTATAATTTAGGTAACTAAAGGAGGATGTATATGGACGTTTTCAAGGAAAGATTGCTTGAGCAACTGAAAAAAAGTGGAGTAACTCAACAAGAACTAGCATTTAAAACCGAAATCACTCCGGCAACTATATCTAGATATATTACTGGCAAAAGGAAACCTACTGGTGAGAATGTAAATCGAATTGCAAAAGAATTAGGCATATCTGCTGATTATCTCCTTGGAATCACTAATAATCCTATCGCTAACAATGATCAAGTAAATGTAGGCTCAAAACAAAAGCTTTTTGATTACTTGAAAGATAAAGATGAAGATTATGCTGAATTAGTTTTAGATATAATCAAAGGAATAGAAAAAAGAGAAATGTCCCAAAAAAATAAAAAGAATTTATAATAGGTATGTGGCTAGTATCTATATTTTAAAATGGAATATTTTTGACATAAACATAAGCTCCTTGTATTTTATTACTAGGAGCTTATAATTTATATAATTACAAAGAAACAAGGGTGATGCATATGAAAATAGCTATTTACGCACGTAAATCCAAAATGAGTGAACAAGGTGAGTCCATAGATAATCAAATTAATACCTGTAAAGACTATTTGTCTAGATGGTCCTCTTTTGCGGATAAAGAAATAGAATTTATAGTCTATAAAGATGAGGGGTTTAGTGGTGGGAATACGGACCGTCCTGAATTTCAGAAAATGCTCAATGATGCTAGAGCCAATATGTTTAATGCGCTTGTTTGCTATAGACTTGATAGGGTATCTCGTAATATTGCGGATTTTGCAAATACCTATCAGCTCCTCCAAGAGAATACTATAGAGTTTATATCCGTTAAAGAGCAATTCGATACCTCTACCCCTATTGGCCGCGCCATGCTTAATATTGCGATGGTTTTTGCTCAGCTGGAGCGTGAGACCATTGCAGAACGTATCAGAGATAATATGCTGAGTTTGGCCAGAACCGGCAGATGGCTTGGCGGGAATACGCCAACTGGCTTTAATTCAGAACCCATAGAATATTTGGATCAAAATATGAATACTAAAAAGATGTATAAGTTAACTGAAGATCCGGAAGATCTGGCAAAGGTAAAGCTTATCTTTTCTAAATTCCTTGAAATAAAAAGTTTGCGTGGCACCGAATCCTATTTATTAGTGCATGACATTCTTACAAAGAGAAATTGTAACTATACTGCATCAACGATTAAGGATATCTTGCTCAATCCTGTTTATGCAGCTGCTGACGGACAGATCTATGACTACCTCTCTTCTATTGGCTGCCAAATATGTAATGAAGAAAAAGACTTTAAGGGCCATCATGGACTGATGGTTTATAATAAAACTTCTCAAAGTGGAAAAGCTCCTGTCTCTAAAGACTATAGTGAATGGGTTGTAAGTATCGGAAAGCACAAACCTGTGATCAGTGGATCTGAATGGATAGTCGTTCAAGAACTCTTAGACTCTAATACGTCTAAAAGCTTCTATACGAAAGGTACCATGCAATATGGACTATTGACCAATTTAATCAAATGCGCCCACTGTGGCTCAAATATGAAGATTAAAAAGGGTAAAATGAACGCCGATGGGCATCTAGCCTATACTTATGTCTGCACAACCAAAGAAATGTCCAGACGGACAAAATGTTCTGTGAAAAATATTATTGGACAAGAGGCGGATAAAGATGTTTTAACATACCTATTAGACCTTTCAAAAGATGACTCTTTTATGCAGTCCGTCCTTTCTACTAATAAGATCACCCTTACAAGTACAATAGAACAAACAACCAATAGATTAAAAGAGTTAAAGGAATCTCTTAAAGCCAATGAGAGCGCTATTGACAATCTAATGAGTCAGTTGTCAAAGCTGCCTCCTGACAGTAGTCTCATAACCCGTTATATGAAGCAGTTAAATGATTTGGATGTATTAAATAAGGATCTTCGAGTAGGCATAGAGAAGCTGCAGTCAGAAGAGGCTGCACAACATACGATGAATCTTAACTTAGACTTAGTGAAAAAGGCCTTAGATGACTTAAACTATCTTGGGGATACAGAGGATATACAAACGCAGCGCGCATTGATACGTACCGTTATTGAGGCTATAACATGGGATGGGGAAAATCTTCAAATAGATCTATTTGGGCAAAAAAAAAACTAGCCATGGAAAAATGGCTCTTTACGCACTTGTGTAGCGATAGCAAATGCAATACCCACTGCCGAAGGAGCTATTCAATACGCTATGCAAAACAGCGAAATTACGCTCCATGGCAGTCGATGTCTTGTGTTAGGATTTGGGCGTTGTGGCAAAATATTAGCGCATAAACTACAAGGATTAGGAGCAGCTGTTTCGGTTGAAGCAAGATCCACCTTAGATTTATCTTATATCAGTACTTATGGATATACTCCTATTCCGTTATATGATTTAAGTAAATATCTTGGACAATTTGATTTTATTTTTAATACGATTCCAGTTGTGATCTTAGATAAGTCAGCTATTAATCTATTCAATCCAGATGTGGTTTATATAGAGCTGGCTTCTGTTCCTGGTGGTATTGACACGCAGTATTGTCATCAAGTGGGCATTCGTCATATACCTGCACCTAGTTTGCCTGGCATAGTTGCTCCAAAAAGTGCTGCTAATATTCTATATCAATGCCTCTTATTGATTTTACGTGATCAGGGGGCGAATTTATGAAGGAATTAAAAGAACTAAAACTTGGAGTTGCACTTTGTGGCTCTTTTTGTACTTTTTCTAAGGCTATAGCATTAATTGAGGAATTAGTAGCTTTAGGTATTAATGTATTTCCTATTATGTCCTCAAATGCTTATACGTTGTCTACACGTTTTGGTGAAGCATCAGAATTTAATAGTCAAATAGAAAAAATAACAGGTAAACCTATTATACACACCCTTGTAGATGCTGAACCTTTGGGGCCTAAAAATATAATTGATGCACTGCTGATTGCCCCATGTACTGGAAATACTCTAGCTAAGCTCACTTATGCGATTACTGATACGCCGGTACTGCTTGCTGCAAATACTACCCTGCTCAAAATTACGGTTTAAATCTTTCTTATCACCCTCTGAAATAATGGATCTATATTTTCTATTCTTCATTATTACTGTTATATTGACTCAGCTTTTCATTAATTTGTCTGGCCTGTTGCTGACCATCCATATACATCATCGTATAAACGGACCCATTTACAATAATAACAATGATACTATAACCTATCATAAGGTTTGCATCTACCATTTTGTTTGGACTAAAAAACCACAGCCATGCTATAATAATAATTTCAGCCAATAAATGACAAATAGTAAAATTAAGGACTTGCATTTTTTTTTCTAATTTATATTTATTGAGTAAACCAATTTTGAAAAATGTGTAGGCTGAAGCGATAATCATAATTTGCCAAAGCAATGAAGTATTTATTGTCTTTACAGAAGAAATTCCTAAAAACAGTGTAACAATAACCAGCAAACATCCACAGGCAAGAAAAAAATCTTTTAAAAAACAAACTAAATATTTACTCATATTCATAGTAAGACCTCCCTATAATCCTAATTTTTTTTTAAATAACGGAACATATTGTCTTGAAATAAAAACTTTTTCTCCATTTTGAAGTAAAGCTTCAAATTTCCCATAAAAAACAGGACTTACAGATTCTATCTTTGTAATATTAAGAATAGAAGATTTTGAAGCTCTAAAAAAATCCCAGTTCTCATACGCTGCTTCAATCTCATAAAGTTTAAGCTTAGATTCAAAAACTTTTTTCTGACAATAAATAAAGACTTTATTATCTACTGACTCGAAATAAAAGACATCTTTAGGATTGATAATATGTGTTTGTGAATCTGAAACACCAATAAGCTTTTTACAAGCTGATTGAACAGAATAGATAAGCTGCTGTAATGAGTCGTCTGATTCATTGCATCTTATGATTATTTCTGGTTCACTTCCAACTGGAATATTTTCAATAGTTATTTTCACTTGGGCATCCCCCCCTTTTTCTATAGTCATAGTATATGCTTGAAATAAGCTCTATTCAATAGATGTCAAAGTAAGCTGCAGTATTGAAAGGGTAAGCTGTATCCAGATAAACTTGATAACATCATTTTTAGAAATGAGTGGATTATATAGGAAATAATGATAAACTCTTTACATTTCTATAACTTAGAATTTACATTTCTATGATAGTACGTGGTAATCTAATAAGCTATTATTAGAATAGATATGAAATAATATAGTCATTTCTTATCTATTCATTTTAAGGAGGTCATGCTTATGTTCACACTCCATAGTATTTTTAAAAACTCTGTTCTGCTTGTCCTTTTCTGTCTGTACAGTATCGGTATGTTCTTATTCTTCATGAAATATCGCAGTTCATCAAAAAAGTATATCATGCTTACCAAAGAGTACTATCTAACTTAAAAATGCTTATTATACTGACATGTGTAATAGGCATTTTTCTTTACCATTAAATTAGGAGGTATACGATGATAAAAACTTATGTACTGGATACCAATATTCTAATCCAATCACCCCATGCCTTGCTTGCTTTTGAAGATAACAAGGTTGTTCTTCCTATTGCTGTATTGGAAGAATTAGATAAGTTAAAAACTGAGGAAGGGGAAAGAGGTATCAATGCCAGACAAACAATACGGTATTTAGAACAATTAAGGCAAAACGGTAATCTATTTGAAGGTGTAACCTTAGAAACAGGTGGACTTCTTAAAATCGAAGCAAATTTCGCTCATGTTGAACTGCCCTATGGTTTCGGTTCAGATGTAAATGATAACCGTATCTTAAAGATTTGTAAAGGATTGGCAGAAAAAGGTGAGTCTATCGTTCTTGTAACCAAGGATATTCTAGTTCGCTTAAAATCCCAGCGGATTGGTATCGCCGCTGAGGATTTTACAACAGAACAATCTCCTCACCTACAGGAGCAGTATACCGGTAGGCTGGAGGTCTATGCATCTGATCATGCAATGAGCGATTTCAAGAAAAAAGGTCTTCTTCCCGAGCAGGTTTATCAATATACTAAGGTAGAAACCCAAATTTCAGACAGTTTGCCCAGTGTTGTAAAACCAGAAATTTGTCCAGTTTACAATCAGTTTTTTATTATCCATTCTGAAACTAATGAGAAGAAAACGCTGTTAGGCCGCTTCAACGGCAAACGCATTGTTCCATTAAAAAGTCTTAAGGAAGAGCCTTTTGGGGTACAGCCTAAAAATGTAGGCCAAAAATTTTTACAGGAGGCCTTAATGATGGAACCGGACATAGCTCCTTTAGTAATCGTTAAAGGTCCTGCCGGTACCGCTAAAACCTTCTATTCTCTTGCTGTGGGACTGGACAAGATATTTAAAGAAGCTAAAAAAAATTATAGAAAGATACTGATTACAAGACCCAATATGCAGTTTGACAATGATATAGGTTTTCTTCCCGGTACAGAGCAGGAAAAGATTGCCCCCTACTTAAGGCCTATTATTGATAATCTTGAAATCTTGGTAGACCAAAGTGAAAACGAGCGGTATAAGAATGAGAAGGAATTACGTGGTAAAATTGACGAACTGTTTGCTCGTGAAATCATTACGACAGAAGCAATGAATTTCATCAGAGGTCGTTCCATCACCTATACCTATCTTATTATTGATGAAGCCCAGAATCTGACTCCCAAACAGGTAAAGGGCATTGTGACAAGAGTAGGAAAAGGTACTAAGGTTATCCTCCTCGGGGATCCTGGGCAGATAGACCATCCTCTTTTAGATGAACGCACCAATGGACTTAGCTATGCTTCCGAAAAGATGAAAGGGAGTCCGCTATGCTATCAGATAACCATGCTGACAGAGGAGTGTGAAAGATCCGCCCTAGCCCTAGATGCTGCCCAAAGGATGTAGGTGTAAATAAGGTTACGTATAATGGCCTAATAAAGCAGATAGTTAGGTTTTGTTTTAACATTGACCACTATCTGCTTTATATATCAATTTTGCAATATAAAATTTAATTTTCTATTAATTGACTGAATATTTGTTTTTGAATAGATAGAGGTAGTTCTTTCACCTGCTCTATTGTCTTGAGGACTAGAAATCTAGTCACTTGTTCTTCCACATAACTTCCCTTGGTACTTTCTATGGGTGATTTATCCCTCCAAAACAAATTGACTTCATAGATCTTTGCAGTCCTCACTTCGCCCCTCCTGACTAAAGAAAATTTAACAAGTACTATTCATAGTATTATCTCATCCAATATACTTGAGGATAGGATGTTTTGATTGTTCACACGCTATAAGTCCTTTATAAATCATATGCTACTATTGACTTGTACTATACTTTCAAAAATATTACCACAGAAGATACAGAAGTCTATGGCTTATATTTTATATTTCTAGTTTTAATCTCCTCCTCGAATTAATATGATAAATAATAATACAGCACACTAAGGAGGGGGTTATGAAAATTGCAATATATGCACGAAAGTCACGAATGACAGATAAAGGTGACTCTATCGAAAATCAAATATCCCTTTGTAAACAATACGCAGCAATACATTTTCAAGATGCAGTCTTTACTGAATATAAAGATGAAGGCTATAGCGGCAGTAATACTAATAGACCAGCTTTTAAAGAACTCCTGCAAAATTTTAAAAAAGACCACTATGATGTTCTTATATGCTATCGTCTAGACCGTATTAGCCGTAATGTTCTGGATTTTTCTTCTACTCTTGATCGGTTGACTAAAAACAACATTGCTTTTGTATCCATTAAAGAAAACTTTGATACAACAACACCTATGGGCCGTGCTATGCTTCATATTTCTTCTGTTTTTGCACAACTTGAAAGAGAAACGATTGCAGAACGTATTCGTGACAACATGCTTGAACTTTCTAAAACCGGCAGATGGTTAGGGGGTACCACGCCCTTGGGTTATCAATCAAAAAAAATGACTTATGACGGAGAGCATCATAAAATAAAGCATTATACAATACTAGAAGTAGATACTTCTACTGCACCCATTGCGAAGCTTATTTTCAAAAAGTATATCGAACTTGGTAGTTTGTCTCAGCTTGAAAGTTATTTGATGCAAAAAGGATTTCGTACACTGCATAATAAATTTTATCACCCTCATGTTTTAAGAAATATTCTTGCCAATCCTGTCTATACAATGGCAGATCAGACTATTTATGATTATTTTTATAAGCTTGATGCCTATATAGCTCATCCTAAAGAAGATTTTACAGGTAACTGTGGTCTCATGGTCTATAACAAAAACAGACAAGGAAAAACTATCTACAAAAATGATGTATCTGAGTGGGTTGTAGCTATTGGTCAGCATCAGCCTCTCATTAGTAGTACCTCATGGTTAGAGGTACAAAAGCAACTGTCTTCAAATGTCCACAGGGCCATCCCCCATAATCATCAGTCAAATCACGCTCTTTTAACAGGGATCATCAGTTGTGAACACTGCGGAGCCCCTATGAAGGTTACTAATCAAGCTGTTCTTAAAGATGGTTCAATAAGCTATATTTACCGCTGTACAACTAAACTGAAAAGTCATGGGACACTTTGTCATATTCAAAATGCTAAAGGGCATTATCTAGATACTGCTATTATTGATAAAATTAAAGGAATGATTGCCAATAAGGACTATCTGATTGAAAAGCTATCCCATGAGCGCCTGATGACTACTTCTCACCAGCTGAAAACAGAAAAAAGCGTTTCAGTACTTGAAGAGGAATTAGGACAAAATGAAAAAGCTGTTTCTAAACTTGTAAGACTGATTGCTTCTTGTGAAGATGCACTGATGGAGGAGGCCTATCATGATGAAATAATCAGCCTTCACAAAGACCAGATGGTCTTAAAGGAAAAAATTTCGGAACTTAAAAATGAGGAAAATCAAGATTACAAACTAGCTCAAAATATTGATGTTATCGTAGCTGCCTTAAAAAACTTTGATCAACGTATTGATGAGGCTTCTATAAATGAAAAGCGTCTCCTTTTACAATCCATTGTTCACTCTGTTACTTGGGATGGAAGTAAAGTGAATGTGTATCTTTATAAATCTAAACAGGATTTTGAAAATAACAACCGTAATTCTCAGCATAGTCGCAAAATCTCTTATGAGAAACAGTAAGCCTGTTATTGTAGCGATATCAACCAATGATGGCCTTGGACTTAACTTCAAAAACATAGGCACTCTCATGCCTAACCAACATGTTTATTTTGTTCCATTTGGCCAAGATGACAGCATTAAAAAAACTAACTCGCTTGTAGCTGATTTGTCTAAAGTGCCTGAAACAATTGCACTGGCACTTGACCATATTCAGATACAACCTGTATTAATTGAGTATTGAGCATAAAAAGTGTCCCTAACAAAAAATTAGGGACACTTTTTATGCTTTTCCAGTATGACCAAATCCTCCGTCACCACGTAGTGTAGTGCCTAGCCTATCTGTCAAAATCAAATCAACTTGTTCCACACGCTGAATAACCATTTGCGCAATACGGTCGCCTCTGTTAATCTTAAAAGGTTCTTTGCCCCAGTTAATAAGTATGATTTTAATCTCTCCTCTATAATCTGCATCAATCGTTCCAATGCCATTAACAAGGCCAACACCATGTTTGGCGGCAAGACCACTTCTGCCTCTAATCTGCGCTTCAAAACCTTCTGGAAGTTCAATAGCTATCCCTGTTGAAATAAGGGTATATTCCCCCGGCTCAAGCAAATACTCCTCATGGATATGGGCACATAGATCAACACCGGATGACCCCTTTGTCATATACTGCGGAACCTTTAAGTCCTCTGCTCCTGAGAGCCTTTTTATAAATACTCTTATTTTTTCATCCACACGTATACACTCCTTATTCTAAAATCTAATCATCTGTTCTTTTATTATACTCATATTTATAAATAACTTCAAATAGGTGTAAAATAACTTGATGATTTTTGTCAAAACAATGTTCCCAAAGGTTTTATTGATAGTTTAGTTGAATTATATGCAAAAAATAGGTATAATTTTTATAAAACAATACTTAAGGAGAATACTATGTTTAAAAGAATCTCTATGTTAAGGTTTATATTGAGTACTGTTCTGAGTTTGGCCTTACTTATAATATGTGTACTTGGAAGTACTAAAGCCTTTTCTTACTTTTTTAATTATACATCTCATATCATTACAAGCGAGACGCAAAGAGAGAACAATCCTAATATTACGGATATCACTGTAGAAATCTCAGATGAAACCACTATCGAAGATTTAGCGGCTTTTCTCTATGAAAAAGAATTTATCTCTAACCCTTTCTATTTTAGGCTTGAAAGTAAGTTAAGTCAGTTAGATACACAGCTCAAACCCGGACAATATTCTGTTAGTAGTAATATGTCCAGTGCGGAAATTCTAAAAGTACTTACAGCCAATATGGAAAATGAAGAAGAAACTATTAAATTTACTATTCCAGAAGGCTATACAATAGTACAAATAGCCGAAAGATTAGATAATCTAGACATCGTGACAAAAGAAGCTTTTATTGATGCTGTTAACAAACGTGAATATGATTACGACTTTTTAAATACGATTCCAAGCAACAGTAAATATGCTCTTGAGGGCTATCTTTTTCCTGATACTTACATCATCAGGCAAGATGCAACACCAGAAGAAATCATTATCAAGATGCTCAATCGATTTGATGAAGTTATCTCTAAATATTCTGCTTATTTAAACACCTCTCCTTACGATCTTAATCAAATCCTCGCAATTGCTTCTATGATTGAGCAAGAAGCTAAATTAAGTGAAGAAAGACCTATTATTTCAGGTGTTATCTATAATAGACTTCATGCAGAAATAAAACTTCAAATGTGTTCGACCATACAATATGTATTAGAAAAAAGAAAAGCAGCGCTTTCTTACTCAGACTTACAAGTTAACTCTCCTTACAATAC